>DATKXE010000219.1:0-16828 GCA_035529195.1 Anaerolineales bacterium | reverse complement strand
CGGATCAATTAATACTGGTATCACTCCCTCATTCCATGTTGATTCTAAGAGACCAATCGTATCGACGAGGCAGGCTTCGACTTCCTCAACTTGAATGATATTTGTGTACACTGCTTCAGCGAATGAAACCGATCGGCGAATGACCAGTGGTTGATATAATTCTGTGATCACCACCCGCATTCCAGCCCGGTGTAATCTTAATGCAACACCACTTGCGATATCTCCCCCTCCTCGAATTAAAATTATTTTACCTTTATTCATAACATACTATTTGAGTCGATTTTATTCGATACTGAAATTATCAGTTCTTAGATTCCCTTTCCTATCCATAATCCCAAGAACCAATGATTTTAAAGAGCAGGACTACAATTTCCCTAATCCACGCAGCACACTTTCTGGTGTCAGGGGGAATTCATTAAACCAAACACCGGTTGCATCATGAACTGCTGCGATTAACGCCGGCGCCAATGGTAAGAATGGCATCTCAGCCATACCACGTGCCCCAAAAGGGCCTCTGGGGTCCGGATATTCAAGTATGAGCGACTTCACCCGAGATGGAATATCTAATACAGTCGGGATTAGGTATGTAGATAAATGTGGCGTTTGCACATAACCATTTTCTTGGCGAAAGTCTTCCAGAATTGCATAACCTGCAGCCTGAACAACCGCTCCTTCAATCTGCCCGACGATTTGTTGAGGATTGATTGCCTTTCCCACATCATCAGCAGAGATCACATCTAATATTTTGATATGCCCGGTTTCGGTATCGACCTGGACATCCACTGCCTGTGCTACATACCCATAAGAGTAATTCGGCTCGCAATAACCCGTTTCAGGGTCAAGAGGCGTTGTTTTGGGGGGTATGTATTGAAACCTACCGATCGCTGGACGATCCTCTTCAATCCACTTCTGAAGGGCGAGTTCTGCAGCTCCCCGAATAGAATTCCCAGCCACGAAGGTCATTCTTGATGCAGAAGTGCTGCCCGAATTATCACTAGTTGCAGTGTCGGAAACCATCATCTCAACCCGCTCAAGAGGGACCCCCACAGCATCAGCTGCCATCTGAGCCATAATGGTATGAGCCCCCTGCCCGACGTCAGCACCGGCATGGTGAACAATAACTCTTTCGATATCAGCATCGCCATGCAGTTCGACTGTCGCCCAGCACTCATCAACAAACCCATATGAGAAACCTACATTCTTAAATGCACATGCAAACCCTGTTCCAATCCGTAAATGGTCCTCAACTGGTGGTACTGATTTGGACGACTGGGTCCATCCCTCTGAAGAGGGTTCCCAGCCAGCCGCTTGCGCACACTCCGCGACCACTTTCGACATCGATACACCCTCCGGTAGAGGAGTTCCTACCGACAACAGGCTTCCCTCCTGTAATATGTTGCGCATACGCAGTTCGACTGGATCGATTTGCAGCATTTCAGCCAGTTTGTTCATCTGCGCTTCTGCAGCAAATGCCCCCTGAGGTCCACCAAAACCTCGGAATGCACCACCAGGGATGTGGTTTGTATACACTGCATAGCTATCAACATTGACATTATCGATCTCATAAGGCCCTGTACACATTAAAGTCGCATTTCCAAGCACCTTTGTTGATGTATATGCATATGCACCTCCATCCGCGATAACCTCCATTTCAGCTGCGATTACCCTCCCCTCCTTTGTGGCACCCCATTTCGCTTTTAGCACATATGGATGGCGTTTGTGATGGCCAATGATCGACTCTTCCCTATTCCAAATAATTTTTATGGGTCGCTTGATTCCGCGTTCGTGTAAACGCCACGCGGCTAAGGCAAGTACAATCTGCACCGATATATCCTCTCGGCCTCCAAACGCACCCCCAATTGCAGGATAAATCACCCTGATTTGATCTAATGGCAGATCCAGCGCATGGGCTATTTGCTCCTGATCCTCATGAGTCCATTGACCCGCGACTAAAACTGTCACCCGTCCCTCATCATCGATGTAGCTCAAACCAGCTTCAGGTTGGAGATAAGCATGCTCCTGGGCAGGTGTGTGGTACTCCTGTTCAACAATCACATCCGCCTGATCGAATGCAGTTTCAATATCACCTTTGCGGATGCGGTAGTGACAGAAAATATTCGAATCACGATCCGGATGGATGAGCAGCGCGGTTTCCTCCCGAGCTTCAATAGGATTTGTGATTATTGGCAGGTCCTCATAATCAACCTCGATCAAATCACGAGCTTCTTCAGCGATCGATTCGCTCTCAGCAACCACCAGGGCAATTTGATCTCCAATAAAGCGCACTCGGTCGGCAAAGGGCTTATTTGAACCAGGTCCGCACAAAACGGGTTGATCTGGCATGATCAACCCGTACTCATTCACAGGCACATCTCGAGCAGTGAAAATCGCTAAAACGCCATCCACTGCCTCAGCTTTCTGGGTGTCGATTCGCTGCACGATAGCATGAGGTCGGTCAGCAAATAATATTTTCATAAATACCTGATCCGGCAAATTTATATCACCTGGGTATAATGTTTCTCCAGTTACTTTGCCCTGAGCATCCGATCGTTGGATTGAGTGACCGACAGCGGACATAACTTGGTCTCCAATTAATTATTTTTTGGATAATTTCGTTATATTGATAATTCTTGCTAGCGCGATTATACACCGACAGATATCTTATCTGCTTCAAGAAAAAGACTAAATGAATATCTCAATGAATGCCAGGATCAGCTATTGCATTCAGCTGATCATCATCAGATTTCTTAGTCTACCTTAGCCCAAACCTGGCAGTAAAGGTCGCAACCAAGGCATACCAAGTAATATCGCTAATAAAGACAGGCTAAACCAGATTGCAGTTCGGCGATGCTTAATGACTGGTTCAGCTGCCCGCTTTGCGGTCGCTACACCAGCATGAGCAAATATCACTGCAAGGACCATCATTAGCACATGTTCAAATACGAAGAAGCGAAGATCTGTATTCGCTAAAGCAGCACCGAAATCACTGAAGGCAATCCTGGTTATGGGACTCAGCACAAAATAAAGGATTAATCCCAGCAGCAATTGGACATCTAAGGAAACTGAATAAAACATTCCAACCTTCCCATCTGTGGAAGTCCATTCCCTGTTTCCGAACCAGCCCCAGAACGCCCGAACCAAAGCTATTAGCACCAAGACCAGGACGATCCAGCGTAAAATGTTATGAACTGCAAGTATAAATTCAAATAGGGTCATCTTCCTCTCCTAAATAGTGATCACTGATGATGGATTGAGTAAAAATATCCACCCAATAATCATCTCTCTATTACAATAAAAATTGTATCCATCCATCACAATTATGTCAATTGGATAGTGAAATTATGATACGATTAGCGGCACCTAAAATCTTACTTACTCGAGGTAAAGATGATTGAAATTCATGATTCCGAGATTCTGCCCCTGTCTCTTGAACACAGCTTTTGGACCTGGTCTGCTCAGGGTAACGTATCCCCGATCCCTGTCACCCGCGCAAAAGGAGTATATTTTTGGGATGCTGATGGCAAACGCTACCTCGATCTAAACTCGCAGTTAATGTGCGTTAATATCGGACACGGCGATGAAAGGGTGATTGAAGCAATCGCCAAACAAGCCCGTGAGCTGCCTTACGTCGCACCATCTCTGACGAGCAAACCCAGGGCAGTTCTAGGAAAGATGCTGGCAGAGATCACTCCCGGTGATCTTAATCATTTCTTTTTTACATTAGGTGGTGCCGAAGCCAATGAGAACGCTATAAAAATTGCGCGGGCATTCACTGGAAAACATAAAATTCTCGCCCGCTACCGCTCATACCATGGTGCGACTGCTGGTGCGATGGCGTTAACCGGGGACCCTCGCCGATTGGCCTGGGAGCCCAACCTGATGACCGGGGTAGTCCACTTTCTGGATCCTTACCGCTACCGTTCCACTTTCCATCGCTTAAATCCAGGAATCTCTGAATCAGAATTCACCCAAGATTATCTCAATCACCTCGAAGAGATCATCACTTATGAAGGGCCAGAGACCATTGCAGCAATCATTATCGAGACAGTAACCGGTACAAATGGGATTATCATTCCACCTGACGGTTACCTGCAGGGGATGCGAGAGATCTGCGATAAATATAATATCCTATTGATTTGTGATGAAGTTATGAGTGGTTTTGGTCGCACTGGTAAATGGTTCGCTGTCGACAATTGGAATGTAGTCCCCGATTTGATGACCATGGCAAAAGGTTTGACCTCAGCCTACGCCCCGTTAGGTGCGGTTGCGATGAGTGATGAAATCGCAGAATATTTTAATGATCAGGTCTTTTACGGTGGTTTGACTTATAATTCCCACCCAATCTCCTTGGCAGCTGCCATAGCTAACATCAATGTCATGAAGGAAGATCACTTGATTGAAAATGCTCAAAAGATGGGGACTGTCCTCCGGCATCATCTTAATAATCTGGGAGAACAGCATGCCTCGGTTGGTGAAGTGCGCTCCATCGGGCTTTTCAGTGCTATAGAAGTCGTTAACAACAGGGAAACCCGCGCACCAATGGCTCCTTATAATGGCACATCGCCTGAGATGACCAAATTGAGACAATTCTTGCTCGATAATGGCGTCTACACTTTTGTCCATTGGAATGTAATCATGGTAAATCCCCCATTGATCATCAATGAAGAGCAATTGGACGAAGGCATCAAAGTCATCGATAAAGCCCTCGAAATCACCGATGCAGCTGTAACTGATTAGATAATCCATTTATTAGAATCATCAGCCTAGAACAGGAATTTATTACGGTTAGATTCGGGGATTATTTAGAGGTGACAGATTGCTCTCTACTGTAAATTCTGGATCCTTTTTCTCTCTGAATCGAAAATTCTTCTCAATAATGCTATGGTGACACCATACGTGGAATCCATCCCATAATATGACATGTTGCCTGCACCCAGATTTCTTCCTTTACTAAGTGGGGTATCAGAGGCATAGTGCATAATTCCCAGATCGAACGGGATCCCATATAAATTAAGCACCTCATTCACAGGATGGCGTTGAGGACGGTACATTTCATAAACTGCAGAAAGATAAGGTCCAGCCTCCATTTCAATGTCGGTGTATCCTTCTCGATAAAAAACGTCCATATATTCATCATTTTGGAGGAAAGTTCCTCGCACAGTAACAGCTTTCTGATTATCGAGAGTTGCACCGTAAACTACATACGGTGTCACATCTGAAGCGGCAAATGAATTCGGGAATAAATAAGTATTTTGGGATTGTTCATCTTGAACGATTGTGGGGATCATCACATCGCCAACCACCCCGTTCAGGGTAGCAGCTTTACCAGTGATAAAGACCCCAAGAATATCACCAACTTCGGCTGATATTTTTGTCAGGATATTGTAGGCTGCCATACCTAAAGGGTAATCAATATTCAAAATGAGGGCATTACTCTTTGTTAGAAATTCAAGTTCCTCACCTAATCGGGGGTCCATACTGGCTGGATCAAGTCGGGCTAGATCAATAATTTGGGCTTCCACATCAAAGCTATATAAACTGGGAACTCGTTGGATTCCCAATGCTAATTCATGTTCCCTCATCGATTTCTCAAGTGCCTGACCCTGATGTTGGCTCAGGTATTCTTTAAAAACATAATAGAAAAAATTTTCTCGGTTCGAAGGAACCCGGTCATCTTTGATCTTCGCCCATTCTTTAGCTAAATCTCCATTTTGGCTTTGTTCCACGAATGACAAGAGAGTCTTTCGCTGTTGAAGAGCAAATCCTGAGAGAAGATTTACTACGCTGTGAGGGTTGCTCGAGATGAAATATACCGGGCGATCTCGTAAATGAGGGCATTCTGCCTCAATATTGTCCCACCATATACGGGTAGCACGCCAGTAATCACTTAATGATCCGGACAGCAGCTGCAGACGTATTCTGCTAGGTCTTGAGGCCATCTCATTTAAAATATGGGGAAAATCATCCCCTAACAAAACACGTAATTGATTCAGGTCATCTTCGCTGAGCATTAGAGTCTCGGCGACTTTATTAAAAGTGTTCGCATCCCGATCAACCTTATTGAGATCGACTGATTTTGGCAGCATTTGGAGTAAATTATTAAACTTATTCCACTCAATTTGGTAAGCTGTTAAGAGCGGGACGATATCATCTATATCGGTCCTGCTTGCGATATAACAAGCGAGAGTATTATCTCCATTATAAAAGCAGCGCCTGCGCCGGGCTGGAGCAAACACCTGCTGCCAGCTTTCCACGTTCCCAAAACCACGCCGATCGTAAATCTCTGCACTCTGGCCCAACACAACCAGCTGCACATGGTGCATAATCGGCGGCAATCGTAAAATCGAATAAACCAAGGCTGATAAGTCAGGTGCAGATCCGCGCGCATCAGGATGAAGCAGGGATTTCATGCGTCCATGGGCTTCTTCCAAAGTCCGTATCTGGACTTCTGCGGTGGAACGCAACAAGGAATAATAGGTTCTTTGATAGAGCTCTATCTCTTCAGAGGCAGTACTTGGAACGGTTCTTTCCATATTTGTTCAACGTTGATCACTTTCCTGGTAATTTAATTTATCCGGGAGGTGAATCGAGAGGTCCATACCTTGAAATCCCGATGATCCGGTAAATTACTGAATAAACTACAGTGATTATCGCAAATCCAATTACAACCAGGATCGCTGTCAGGGCAAGGTCTGCATACAAAACTCGACCGATCATTGGTAAAGTGAATGATGCGGATAATTCACTTGGCATTTGAACCCAATGTTGCCGGGAGTTTGCCTGAACAAGTAATTTTGCACCTGCGAAAGATACGATCGGTAATAGGATTAACATTATGCAACCGATTCCACGCCAAACAGGATGAACTGGCGGAATGATCGTCCTGCGGCTCTTTGGTTGGTAGGTCGGGTCGTATTTAGTCATCTTCAACCTCGATTCGGCTTGCACTCTCAATTGCTGATATGATTTTATAATAACCGGTACAACGGCAGAGATTGCCGGTTATGGAATGCCGAATTTCATCGGATGATGGATTAGGTCGCTCTTCGAGCAGCTTCACGGCAGACATAATGAATCCTGGTGTACAATACCCGCATTGAACTGCCCCCTCATCAATGAATGCTTGTTGAACTGGATGCAGATTCCCATTCGTGGCCACCCCCTCGATAGTTTTAATAACTGCACCATGTGCACGCGCTGCTGGCACTAAGCAGCTCATGACAGCAATTCCATCCAGGAATACCGTGCAGGCACCACACTCACCCTCTGCGCATCCTTCTTTTGTCCCAATCAGACCTGCATCATCGCGTAATAGATGCAGCAAACTTTTTTGATATATGTTATCAAATGTATAATCTCGCTCATTGATTGTTGTGTGGATCTTCGAGGCAGTCTTCAAATGGATTGAACCCGTCTCAAAGGTTGATCCCTTACCATTAGTATTTTCACCCCGAAGTAAAACAGGATTATCGGGTACATACCTTGAGATTTCACCATTTGCGAGCTCTCGCAAAGCCCTCAACGTGCATACCCGCACCATTTCTCGGCGGTAATCAGCGGAACTTCGCACATCGTCAATCGGTGTTGCAGCTGCTTCAGCTAATTTTGCTGTATTTTCAATCGTCTCTTCGTTGAGCTGACGACCCTCGATATAGTCTTCCGCCTCTTGGGCGTGGATAATCACCGGCGCTACCGCTCCCAAAGTGATGGCTGCACTTTCGACCTGCAAGTTTCCGCTATTCGATGAGTTTGGATCAGAAATATTCAAAATCACTGATACATTGACCAATGAAATTGCTTGTGCTTGCCTTAAAGCCAGCTTGATAAACCTACCTAATACTCTGGAACCCATTGCTGGAAATAAAATATCTACCAGCATCTCATCCGGCTGCATCACGGTCTTTCTAACCCCCAGATAAAATCTACTCAATGGGATTGTGCGCTCTTTTGTTCGCGATCGCAATGTAACCAGAGCGCCCAGAGCCATCAGTGGAGTGATTGTATCATTTGCGGGTGAAGCAGTGATTAGATTTCCAGCGATGGTACCCCGATTTCGTATTTGAGGAGAACCTACCTCCCATGCCGCTTGAGCTAATGGTAAGGCTTTCTCGCGAATAATTTTTGAAGCTACGCAGTGATTATGTGTTACTAATGGTCCAAGATGGATCACTCCATCCTCATCTAAGGCTATTTCATCCAATCCTGGGATTCTGGTCACATCCACTAAGGTTTCAATACCAACCCGTAATCCACGTTCCATTTCAAGCATCAGGTCAGTCGCTCCAGCGACGATGCGAGCTTTTTCCTGGCGTTCGGATAATATATCCAGGGCTTCCTCGACCGAAGTTAGATTGTAGTATTCACGCCACATGAAGTTCTCCAAACATTCTCTTAAAATTGGCGATGATAGCAGACTGAAATTGGGTGTTTTTTCGACCTCTTGTGATCAAGATTTGCCTTTCTCATTTTCACGCCTGATTTGAATTATCTCTGCCAGGATGCTAACTGCGATTTCTTCAGGTGTTTCTGCATAGATATTTATCCCCATCGGTGAGCGAACTCGCTTAATCTTTTCAGAATTTACTCCTGCTTCCTCAAGTTGCTTGCGGGTTGTTTCCCACCGGCGGCGAGACCCAATCACCCCGATATATGCTGCGGGTGAATCAAGGAGACTCGGTAACCCAGGGACATCAACATCAACACTGCGCGTGGTCATGACCACATATGTCCATGGTGTAATCTTCAGTTTATCTGTCAGTTCAACCAAAGGATACGGAAAATATTCTTCTGCATTCGGGACAATTTCTGGATTACAAAACTCAGGTCTGTCATCGCTGACGACAATCCTGAAATCAAGCCAATGAGCCAAATGAGCTACCGCCTGTCCAACATGACCCGCACCGACGATGACCAAAGTTGGTTTCGGTATGATTGGTTCCATATAGATCTCCACCTGCCCCCCACACACACCAGGATCTCCTTGAGCAGGATCGTTCAAGCTGTATTCTAACCAACCTGGTTTTCCCTCTGCGATGATTTCTAGAGCTGCAGATATCGTTCTGTTCTCCAATTCCCCTCCCCCCACACTTCCCAATACGCTGCCATCAGAAAGGACCAGCATTTTACTACCCGCATGACGTGGAGTAGAACCCCGGCTGTGAATGATCGTGCACACAACTCCCACTTCTTGTTTCTTTTCAAGATCTGCTATATCTTGCCATATGGACATTATCATTTCTTCCAAGATTTAATATTAACCCTCAAGTAGACCAAGGACGACCGGTAAGAGTTGTTTTTTTCTTGAGACTACATCTTCAGCAAGTAATGTGCCATCATCTTGTTTTGGGTAGGGTAAATCACTTAAAATGGGTAAATCATCTGTTAATAATAACCGACTCGATCCATCTACAACGTCAGTCACCATTAACATGGCGAAATCCAAACCGCGCTTGTCGCGCAGATCACATAAGGCCTGAATTAACGATGGCAGCCGTTCTTTGAGCAAAAGTAGATCGGTCACTTCTGCCTGGGCAATTGCGAAATCCAATCCACCAGCTTGGTAAACTTTTATATCTGTACTGACAACTTGGCTGGGTTCTCGGCTGGTAATGCCCGATCCAGCTTGGATAACTTGCTCACCATAAGATTGGATAGATTCTCCTTGCAGAGGAGTACCTTGAATGAATGCCCAGCGAGCAAGCCGTTCTGCAGCATGTTTATCTCGCTCAGTAGTAGTAGGTGAATTAAATAACAACGTATCCGCCAACAAACCAGCCAGCAGTAATCCAGCTAAGTTTGGAGGTGCACTCAATCCCGATTCTTCAATTCTTTCTGTGACCAATGTGCTGGTACTGCCAACAACATCGATTGTAAACCGGATAGGTACATGAGTCG
This sequence comes from Anaerolineales bacterium, assembly GCA_035529195.1. Lineage (GTDB taxonomy): Bacteria > Chloroflexota > Anaerolineae > Anaerolineales > UBA4823 > PFL25. The sequence continues at coordinate 6,934 of DATKXE010000219.1, read as the reverse complement.
TGGTGCTGCCAAGACGGTGATGGTCTAGTATCTCGACCAGCTCCGCTTCTTCAAGCGCACCAATTGCCTGGCTGGGCTCATTGTGGTCCACAAGGATTAATCTCAAGCGAGGTGGGTTTAGCGCTTCACGCTGCCGGCATACTCCCACATATTTATCCTGATCATTTACAACCCAAAAATCATCCCCTTCAGCTCTTAATATTCTTATGATCGAATCTCGGATGCGGCTTGACGCTTGAAAAAGGGGAACATTGGTATTCGCTGCGTCCCTGCATGGCAGGTCCAGGATATCTGAAAGACGCATTTCATGCCGTTGAGGATGGGGACCAACTAATTTACTCAACAATGCGAACAAGCTGGGGCCATTCACCAAGCCATATGGGGTGCCATCCTCACTGACAATCGGCGCTACTCCCCAGGTTCGGCTGGCTATAGCCCAGGCTGCTCTCAATGGCTCATCTGGGATCGTGGTATCCAGTCTAACGGAGACCGACTCAAATTTTGGCGATGCATCATTGATTAAGGTTGGTGCCTCTATACCCAATCTTTTCAACACCCAACTGGTTTGTGGATTTACCGGACCAGCGCGAGCAGCTTGAATATCTTCCCCGTTCAGCTCGTGCAGGAACCAGGCATATCCCATTGCAGAAGCAATCGAGTCTGTATCAGGATTGACGTGACCAATTACATAAGTTTGAGACATTAATTTTTTTATTGATCCAGAACATTCCTTCTAATCAGGTATTCAAGATATATTTCACTTATCTTTATGAAGCTGGCGCCATACTTTCTCTGGCGTTATTGGATTGCTATCAATATTGACACCAGCAGCGTCAAAGACAGCATTTCCAACTGCCGGTGCAACCCCATCCATGGGTATTTCTGCTACCGCTTTTACCCCAAATGGGTGTGAAGGTTCAAAAGTCTCGACAAAAATTGTTGTCAAATCAGGCATTTCATGGGCATGAAAAATATGGTACTCCCGAAGATCAGTTTCTCTTGGGCGACCTGTCGCATCATAGACCATCTCTTCGCAGACAGCGTAGCCAAGAGCTTGGGTCATACCACCTTCGATTTGTCCGGAAGCGGTCAGCGGGTTGACGATCACTCCTGAGTCAACTGCCATTACCAGCTTATCAACTACAACCTGACCTGTTTCCACATCCACAGTAACTTCGGCAAATTGAGCTGCAAATGGAGGTGGTGCAACCGGAGATACGAAAGAACCGATGCCCATGATTTGTTCTTGATCGTTGTGGTGAAGAGTTTCCAGGGCGATCTCTTCCAGGGAAATCGTTCGTCCGTCTGGTGAAACAGCCTGGTGCTCGACTAATTGAATATCCTCCGCTTTCAGAGATTGATCGTTGGTTTGGTCATTAAACAAGTTTGCCGCACGAAGCTGTATCCGCAAAGCAGCTGCCTTGGCGGCTCTGACAACCGCAGCACCTGAAATGTAAGTTGTGGAGGATGCATAGGCGCCCTTATCAAATGGTGTGAAATCCGTATCCGAAGAATATACCAAGATATCATCGACCGCAACGCCAAGCACTTCAGCAGCCATCTGAGCTAGAACAGTATCTGAACCAGTCCCTAAGTCTGTTGCCCCTACCAGGAGATTAAAGGAAGCATCATCATTCATCTTGATACTGGCTCCCCCCATATCCAGGTAAGGAATTGCGGTTCCTTGCATCACCAAAGCAACACCCACACCTCGTCGCAGGTGCGGTTTTCCGGGTACCTGATGCCATTCGGGGTTGCCGAACTTCTGATCCCATCCAAGTGCAGCCTTTCCCTGCTGGACACATTGTTCCAGGGCACATGTTTGTATTATCTCGGGTCGAGGTTCTCGCCCTTCACTCCAAGCCGTACTGAAAGGCTGCAGTTCACCCTGGCGTAGTGCGTTCTTCATCCGGAAATCAATCGGATCGATTTTTAATTCCTGCGCAATTTTCTCCATATGTCGTTCGACAGCCCAAAACCCTTGGGGAACACCATACCCCCGGTATGCACCGGAGGGAGGGTGGTTTGTGTATACAATATCCGCATAGAATTGAATATTGGGTGATTCCCGGTAAATCCCATCACCAACATAAAGAGCCATCGATTTATGACCCGTATTTCCAGTCACAGTGAGCGCATGACCGCCGTAAGCACCAGTATCTGACAAGGCATTCATGGCATTGGCAGTGATGGTGCCATCCGCTTTTACACCCGTCTTCATTTTAATGCGCATCGGATGGCGTGATCTGGCTGCGGTAAATTCTTCCTCCCGGGTGTATTCATAGATCACCGGTCTCCCGGTTGCAATGGTGAGATGGGCAGCAACATCTTCGCTTAATATTTCTTGTTTCCCACCAAACCCACCACCGATCCTGGGTTTGATCACGCGTATTCGTTTGATCGGTAATCCCAACACTGGAGCCAACTGGCGGCGAGCATGAAATGGTACCTGAGTGCTTGAATTGATCACCAAGCGGTCATCCTCGTCCCAATACGAAATCGTTACATGCGGTTCAATATGAGCTTGCTGAACTTTAGGTACCACATATTCAGCTTCATACACATAATCAGCTTCAGCAAACCCCTGAGCGACATCACCGATATCGATCCGGATTTTCGCGGCCAGATTCTGCGAAGGATCAGACTCGGCGAAATTTATATACTCTGGTTCGTCATGTATGATTGGCGCGTTCGGTTGTAATGCTTGTTCTGGATCAAGAATGGGTTCCAGGGATTCATACTCAACGTCGATTAACTCGAGCGCTTGAATGGCGATCTCTTCAGTTTCTGCCGCAACGAATGCCACTCGATCACCCACGAACCTAACTTTCTTATCCAAAGAGAATGAGTCCAGTGGACCCGGGATAGGATCAGATTGTCCAGCAGTTGAATAAGCAATTCGGGGTATATCTTGCCAAGTTAGCACAGCTGCTACCCCAGGCAGTTCTTCAGCTTTTGATTTATCAATATTTTTAATATGGGCATGGGCAATCGGGCTGTGTAATACTTTTGCTACCAGCATCCCACGCCTTTCAAAATCAGCTGCGAACGCAGGTTTTCCTTGAACTAATTTCACTGCATCAACTTTCTTCTCTGGTTTTCCAACTCGCTGCCAGGCTGCAGTTTCAGGCGTTAGTTCAATTCGCGGCATCACTTTTGCTGGTGCAATCACCTCACCTTCATATGGTCCATCTCTTTCAGAATCAATTGGGACGTCTCCATAATCTGTGGATAAATCTTTATCCTCACTTAACCAATCGACCCGGGGTGGTACGCTGTCATCAATTGGCTCAAGTATTTCCCCACGAGCAGCTGCAGCTGCCCGGAGAACCGCTTGGACGGGTTTTTTATATCCCGTACAGCGACATAAAATTCCGGAGAAAGCCTCGCGGACATCCGCTTCACTGGGATTTTCATTTCGACCAATTAGTTCCTTTGCTGCAAGAAGCATCGCTGGAGTACAAAAACCACACTGGATCGCACCACTTTCGACAAACGCTTCCTGCAGGGGGTGGAGACCAGAGGTGATTTTCCAACCCTGCTCAGGATGTTCTCCCAAGGATTCAATCGTTTCTATTACATGACCTTCCGCCTGGGCAGCCAAAAACACACAGGCGTTTATTGGCTTTGAATCTAACAAAATGGTACAGGCACCACATTCTCCAGTCTCGCAACCGTGCTTTACCCCCATGTATCCTTGGGAGCGCAATACCCTAAGTAAATTATCCCCTGGAGATATCTCAACCTCGTGCGTTTTGCCGTTAATCGTTAGAATAATATTCATCGCATCACTCAATTGATTTCTTGACCGGGCTCAATATTTACTCAATCAAACGAGAAAAACAACGCTTTACCAATACTGGAGCAATCTCCTGCCGGTAAGCAGCGGAAGCCCACTGATCGCCTGCGTGGCTATACGCATCCGCCGCTGCTGCTTCCTCCCCTCCTCGTTCAGGTCCATCCGACGCTAAGACCGGAACCTCACCAAAACCACCCAATATGACCCGGGTACGGCCAGCGGGCCAAACAGCCAGAGCAGCACATACAATAGGTAAATCTGCGGATGTGCGTGCGACATCTTCATAGGCTAGTTGCACGTTCGTTGGGATGGTGATTTTCGCAATCAACTTTGAGCGTAATTTGCTTTCACGCGTTATGAGCAAGTCTCCAAGAGAAATTTTTTCTTCTCCCGGAAGCAGAGTAACTGATGCATCCAAGGCAAGCAGTGCTGAAGTAAATGGAGACCGTCCATCGGAGGCAACAAGCGTGCCAGCAACAGTTGCAACTTGCCTTAAGTTCTGAGTTGCTTCTCGCAATATCGTTTCTTTTAGAACTTCTTGGATTCTAGTTTCCTCATACAATGATTGAAGAGTGACTGTAGCTCCAACTTCTAGGAAGTTTCCCTTTGCACGTAAGTTTCCCAGCCCTACATCTTGTAAATCCACAACTGCAAATGGAACAGTATTAAATCGATCAATGGCAGTACCCCCACCCATGACAACCGTATTCATTTTCTGATGAGCGATTAAATCCAATGTTTCATCGATACTTTGAGGCCGAAAATATTCAACAATCATATGCTACCCCTCACTGGTTTGGATATTCGTCTGTTTCATATACCTTCCAACCTAGAGCCTCTAAATCAACCTCACTGATTTCTTCATCGGGGAGGTTGACAAGTAATGCCTTCGCTTCTGCTAATAGATCACCTTCTGGACCGTATATCTTCCCTGTACTGGAAGCCATGCGGCTTTTTGATTTTTCCACCTGTCCAACTACTCGCAAGGGCTTTCCAACGGGAACGTTTTTCCGAAATCGAATTTCAAGTTTCGCAGTAAACATAAAACGAGTATGTTCACTATTGATATGTGCTCTTCCAGTTACTTCATCCAACATGGCAGTTACGATGCCGCCATGCACAATCCCTGGATAGCCTTGAAAATGTTCAGGAACAGTGTATTCTGCTGTCACTTCACCAGGTCCGGTTTCAAAAAAACGCAATTTTAAACCAAAATTATTTTCCAAACCACATACGAAACAGTGGCGAGAGTTGGGCTGCAGTTTGTGTTCGGTTTTTTTACTCATCATTACCAAAATTATACTATGCTCATCAACTATAATCGCAGATCTAATCCTGCGCTAGATTTCTGGTAATTTATCCTGGGAAAAAACAAATTGGCGGAGTGCAATCCGCCAATAAATATCTTCAAACCACCAAATTTTTGAACTCACACCGAATTGAAGCGCAGAGCAAATCCGGATTCGATCATTCAGCAAAAGTGTCAATCAGCAGCTTGACATCCCCACCCACAGAATACAAAATCGGTGAGGTGCAGCCATGCTTGCGGTATTCGTTCACCTTGGAACGGGCTTCTTCAGGGGTTCCAGAGGCTGTGATGCGGTCGATCAAATCCTCCGGTATAAAGTGTTTTGCTTGTTGGATTTGTTCTTTTGTTGCTGGCCAACCGAGGATAGATTGGATTTCATTCACCACATCCTGTGATACACCTGAGGCTTTGGCGATATGAGGCTGTTGGGCAATATATTGGGTTAGCAATTCTCGTGTGCTGTCGATTGCTTTTTCACGATCATAATCAACAGAACAAACAACGAGCTGCGGACGATCCACATCCTCCAGAGTTCGTCCAGCCTTTTTCGCTCCCCTTTCCAATAATTCCAAGGCACGATCGTTATATTCAGGTGGAACACAGTAGTTCAACACGGCGCCATCGGCGATTTCACCGGTCAGCTCCATCATCTTATCACCAGTTGCACCTATCATAATGGGTACGTTTCTAGGTTCCCGACGCCCATGTACCACATCCAGTTCGATCTCGTCCACATGAACAAATTCACCATGGTATGTGACTCTCTCTAGATTCAGTAAACGACGCAGGATTTCGACGGTTTCACGCATAGCAGTCAAAGGTTTACGACGATTGATTCCAACGTTTCGAGCAAGGGGATCCCACCAGGCTCCAATCCCACAAATGATCCGATCCGGTGCCAGATCATCTAGAGTTAGGTACGTAGCAGCCAGCAAACCGATATTTCGGGTCCAATTGTTGATCACCCCTGAACCGACTTTAATTTTTTCCGTTACCGCCGCGTAAGCTGCCATCGGAACGACCGCATCTCTCACAAGGCGCGACTCAGCTTGCCAGACCGCCTCGAATCCTTTCTTCTCAGCATAACGCACGTAATCTAATCCATCTCGCAGATCATGGGCATCCTGTAAATATAAAGCTACTCGGTCAGACATCTGAACCTCCAAAATGTGGTGATTTTCTCAAATATTTCTATCCGATAGTCCAGCTCCCCAACTCATCACTGACCAATTCTAAATCCTCTGGGACATCCATATCCAGGGCGAGAGAGGGAAGCTCACATATTTCCAATCGAGCGCCAGCTTGCTGCGCCCTTAAGCAATGACGTTCGAATGAATGGGGACCATAATCATAATCGATTAAACCCACTGGACACACCAACAAAGCATTCGTACCTTCTCTCTTGCGATCTGGAGCTACAACAACAACGGGAGGATCTTTGACCATTTCAAGCATGGCGCTCACATCTTCCTTGGAGATCATCGGTAAATCTGATGGAATTATCAGCACCCCCCGAGTTGCATATTGTTTGGCCACTATTGTCGCCCGGGTTAATGCGATATTCAACTCAGGTGCACCGTTTTCTTGCACCGTTCGCGCTCCATGAGCGCGAGCTAACGATAACGCTGCCTGATCGCGGCTCACGACCAGTACTTGCTCAATCTCTGGGATTTCTCTTAATGTGTCTACGGTATGGATTAATAATTGGCGGTTCAGACCTAAACGCTCATCCTCTGTTAATACCTGCGCTAACCGTGATTTTCCCCTTCGCAAAGGTTTTACTGGAACGATCGCCCATAAGGTCATTAATTTTTCCTTTCAATTGA
>DATKXE010000218.1:0-3194 GCA_035529195.1 Anaerolineales bacterium | reverse complement strand
TTCCAGTTCACATACAATAATCAGTCATGTGCCTGACGGGATTGAGCTGGCTCGGAAATACCGGCTTCCACGCCGGATACAAGATTTCATTGGAGAACACCACGGCACCATGATCACCCGCTACCAGTATGCCAAGGCAGTTGATGCTGCTGGGGGTGATGAGGGCTTGGTTGATAAAAGTCAATTCGGTTATCCAGGACCGAGACCTCGGTCTCGGGAAACAGCGATCTTGATGCTCGCGGACGGAAGTGAAGCCAGAGTCAGAGCAGAACGCCCTCCAGATGAAAATGCTCTCAGGAAGGTAATAAAGAGTGTAATTGAACAGCGTTTATCTTCTGGTCAACTGGATGAGACGGATTTGACATTACGCGATCTGGATCAGCTGATCGACTCCTTTACCACTACCTTGAGAGGAATTTACCATCCCAGGCTTGAATACCCGGATGCAAAAAAAGAAATTCCGCCCAGGGCTGAAGAAGTACCGACCGTACCGATTATCTCAAGAAAATCATCCAAAATTCCAGCCAATCCTCCAGCAGATTCTTGAATGACGATCTTCTTAGAGATTGCACCCGCATTTGAACAATCATCTGACTTACCAAATTTTGATCGCTGTATTTTGACAACCCTCGAAGATCAGGGGGTCCTGATCGAATCTGAAATAACCATTGTGGTTGATAATGATGAACGCATCCGTAAACTTAATCATGAATTCTTAGGTCAAGATGTGCCGACAGATGTCCTGGCTTTTCCCGCCGGGCATGTTGATCCGGATACAGGGAATCCTTATCTGGGAGATGTCATTATTTCATATCCTAGGGCCAAGGCACAAGCCGACGCAGCTAACCATCCAATATCTTCCGAGCTATGTTTATTAACCATTCATGGAGTCTTGCACTTACTTGGGCACGACCATGATCGACCTGAATTGAAGTCTGAAATGTGGAGCGCTCAGGCTCAATTATTAACAAAATTAGGTGTTCAAGTAAATTCACCCGAATTTTCTACACTGTCTGAATATTAAACCATGTTCGATTTTTTCAAAACACGTGCCTTCTCCTTCCGGTATGCATTCGGAGGCTGGTGGTATGTTATCCGGACCCAGAGAAACGCTTGGATACATGCAATTGTAAGCATTTGCGTGATTGGAATCTCCATCTGGTTGGGTTTGAACAGATATGATTGGGCTCTGATCATCATTTCCATCGCCATGGTGTGGACTGCAGAATTCATCAATACCGCACTCGAAGCCATTGTCGATCTGGCAAGCCCCGAACAACACGAATTAGCTAGGATCAGTAAAGATGTTGGTGCGAGTTCGGTATTAATCGCTGCAGGTTCCGCTGCGCTAATCGGCTTCATCATTTTGGGTCCACCCCTTTGGGCACGCTTAAGCAGCATATATAAGTAACGACACAATTTCTTAAAATAATTGAGGGTTTCTATGACATCTTTATCGTTTAAATTCGGCACGGTCGGTTCACCAAAATCAACACCCAAGAAACCTGGAGGCAGTGTTGGAGGAGTTATGCATAGTGCAGAGCTTGGATTATCCTGCCTGGAATTGGGCTGGGTTAGGTCAGTTCGTGTATCAGAACAAACCTGCGCGATGATCGAATCTACGGCTGAAGAAAATGGTGTAGCAATTAGTGTTCATGCGCCTTATTTCATTAATCTTAATGCCAATGATGAAGAGTGGCCAAAATCCAGAAAACGGCTTATGGATGCAGCCCATTATGGCAATTTAGCTGGCGCTACTGATATTGTATTTCATCCCGGCTCTTACTTTCAACAACCCCCAGATGAAGTTCTGCCGCTTGCGATTGAGCGATTGAACGGCTGTGTCAACGAATTGCGATCGGCAGATAATCAAGTAATCCTGCGCCCAGAAACAATGGGAAAATCCGCGATGTTGGGTTCATTGGATGATACATTGCAGATGAGCCTGGCAATTGAAGGCGTCCAACCTTGTGTTGATATCGCTCACCTTTTTGCCCGGTCCGGCGACGGCACGGTAAACACCTTCAATGATTGGGCGAAAGCACTTGAAAATTATGGCAATCTATTAGGAGAAGACTCACTTAAACAACTTCACATCCATATCTCAGGTATCGATTATGGAGAGAAAGGGGAAAAAGAACATCTGGCTCTGGATGAGTCTGAATTTGACTATAAATCATTTTTCAAAGCTTTGAACGATTTCAATTGCCAGGGACGCATCTTATGCGAAAGCCCCATTCTAGAAGACGACGCTCTTAAGAGCAAGCAAACCTGGTGTGAAATTAGTGGAGAAAACTGTACCGATAAAGTTGTTGAATAAAGTTTAGCGAACCTGGTTGAAATTTATCAGTATCAGGTTTTGGTCGCAATCTGCGAAAGTATCGAAATTGATTTGTTCGGATAGCGGCAGCATGGCCTGGTCGAACAGCTGGACCCACAAAGTCTGGGTTGATTCTATTGGTGTATCACCCAGCACAAATTCATAACTCCCAGGACCGTAAGTATCAACCATTCCTAACATACCTAGCATTTCAACCGGTTCTTCATTAAGAGTCCCTCCCATTTGAACGAATAAACCCTGTTCAATGGGCGCGCCGCTTAGATCAAAAGCACGACCCGCGGTTCCCATCCAATTACATCCCAATTCAGGATGTCCGATATTGTTGATAGCTACTGGATCTCCGGGATGAAGCACAAAAGGCATGCCTTCGGAAGGTGTTGAGGTTGGCTGATTATCCCCAGGGGTTTCAGTTGAAATTACTGGAGTCCCTGTTTGAAGCGCAAGGGTAGAAGTACTAACCGCGGGGACTGTGTTCGTGGGTATTGCTGTATTTGTTGGATTTGGGGTTTGAGTGGCTGGTTCAGTTGGAGCTGGAGTCCAGGTTGGAGGCAGAACACTCTTTGGTGTAGGAGTTGCAGTTGGGTATTCTGCTTCAACAGGTAATGTTGGTGGAGGGAAGGGATTGATCGAGCTCTGGGGATTAATTAGCAGGAATCCTACCCCAATACAAATGCACAAGGTCATTAATACAACCACCACGGTTAGAATGTTCCAAATCAGAGCCGCGCTATCTTGGGCTGGTTCAAGGGCGTCATCAGAATAATCAAAAGGATCCATGGGTCACTTACCTATTCTAAGGCTAATATCTCAATATTACTTGTTTCACGCCGCAGGGCTACCCAATCACGTATGG
>DATKXE010000217.1:0-6192 GCA_035529195.1 Anaerolineales bacterium | reverse complement strand
TGCTTTCATGCAGCAGCCTGTAGGCTATTCTCTCGAAAATGGTCGCGCAGTCCTGACCAATTTCGCCGCAGTTGTGTTTAATCCCAAAGTCTGGGTGATGTTTCCCCACACATTTTCAGCCGGTCTGGTCACTGCGGCTTTCTTCGTCTTGGGGATCAGCGCTTACCATCTACTGCTCAAACAGCATTTAGAGGTTTTTAAACATTCCTTTAAAATTGCTGCCATCATCGGGTCTATCGGTGTCGTTTTGGTGGGGTTAAATGGTCACAGCCAGGCTCAGCACATGGTCGCTACCCAACCGATGAAAATGGCATCCGCTGAGGCTTTATGGGAGACCGAGGATCCCGCTTCCCTTTCCATCCTGACCATTGGTGATTTATCGCTTCGAAAAGAAGTCTTTTCCATCCGCATACCCAACATGTTGAGCCTACTATCCTACAACCGGTTATATGGGGAAGTAAAAGGTATTAACGATCTGCAGGTTGAGTACCAACAACTCTACGGTCCAGGTGATTACGTACCACCTGTGGCGATTGTTTACTGGTCTTTCCGGATCATGATTGGTCTCGGAGTGCTCCTATTATTGTTGGGGTTTTACGGATTGTTCCTGACAATGCGGGACACCATCGAATCTCACGCCACCAGCATGAAGCTCTTTCTCTTTGCCCTACTCTTGCCCTACCTGGCGAACTCAACAGGCTGGATCTTAACCGAAATTGGACGAGTACCCTGGGTGGTCTTTGGATTGATGAAGATCCAGGAAGGGATTTCCCCTACCGTCCCCAGCAGTTTGGTGATCACTTCTTTGGTTTTGTTTACCCTATTATACGGTGCTTTGATGGTTGCTGATGTGTTTTTGCTGATGAAATATGCAAAAGCAGGACCTTCCCTTACAATGGATGAAACTTCCCAGTTACCGCCGGATGCGGATTTGACATTCGTCGGCACTCAAAACTAATCAGCTGCAGATGAGATAGCATTCTTCGGATTTGAATTTCTTGGAGCACAGCCATGGACTTTAATACCATCTGGTTCATTTTGATTGCAATCCTCTATATCGGCTTTTTTATCCTTGAAGGTTTTGATTTTGGTGTTGGGATGCTGCTGCCATATTTAGGTCGCGGAGCGACACCTGAAGAAACTGATCTGAAACGAAGGGTGATCATCAACACTATTGGTCCTTTTTGGGATGGCAACGAAGTCTGGCTGCTGACCGCTGGAGGCGCAACCTTCGCAGCTTTTCCACTTTGGTACGCGACCATGTTCAGCGGTTTTTACCTGCCGTTCTTATTGCTGCTGCTTGCTTTGATCATCCGTGGTGTGGCCTTTGAATTTCGCAGCAAGGATAAAAATCTTTCCTGGCGGAAATTATGGGATTGGTCCATCTTTTTCGGCAGCTTGATTCCATCTCTACTACTAGGCGTCGCCTTCGCAAATCTGGCTAAAGGCGTGCCGATTGATGCCAATATGAATTATGTGGGTGGTTTTCTCTACCTGCTCAATCCTTATGCACTCCTAGGCGGCATAACTACTGTGCTGGTCTTTGCTTTGCATGGAGCCATCTACCTGAGTTTGAAAACGACGGAAGATTTGCGGAAAAGCGCCGAAATAATTGCTTGGAGATTATGGATCCCGGCAGTGATATCACTCCTGGCGCTCTTGGTTGCCACATATACTTACACCGATATTATTAACCGCGTAGGGGTGAATCCTGGGGTCATACCAATTACCGGAATGGTTGCAGCTTTTCTGGCAGGCTATTTTGTGCGCAGGAAACGAATGGGATTAGCATTCAGCATGACAATGATCACGATTGGTGCTTCACTGGTCACTTTCTTTCTGTTGTTGTATCCAGATGTGATGATCTCCACGATCGATCCTGACTATAGTTTGACCATCTACAACAGCGCATCATCACCCTACACACTTCAGATCATGACCATTGTGGCTCTTATATTCGTACCTCTGGTCTTGCTTTACCAGGGATGGACTTATTGGATCTTCCGCAAGCGTATCAAGTCAGAGCCGCAATCGCTCACCTATTGATCTTCGTTTCTGAAAACCGATTGCGATCTATCCATCCGCTGCCTGATCCTGTCTCAGCACCAGGTTGAATTTCCTTTGCAGCTCGACCTGCGTTTACTCTCTCTTCTAAAATCACGCTACTTGTCACTGTCCCTGCCAATCACAGCTGGGTTCTTGGGGGGATTACTGGTAGTTTTCCAGGCGAGAATCTTGAGCAGTATCATCAGCTCAGTATACCTTTATCAGGAACGGCTTTCTGATCTGTACAACTGGTTTGTGATCCTGCTCATCCTGATATTCTTACGGGGGATATTGATCTGGTTAGGTGATTACACTGCCAGCAGATTTGCTATAAGGATCAAGACTGACCTGCGCACCCAGCTGTATGACCATATCCTCCAGCTGGGTCCAAACTACCTCAAGCCGGGTTCCAGAGCGGATGGAATTCGCACGGGTGAATTGATCCAGGTGATCAACCAGGGTGTCGAAGCTCTGCGAGCATATTATGGGGAATACCTACCCCAGCTCGCACTCGCGGTTCTGGTCCCTCTCACTGTACTGGTATTCATCCTGCCAGTTGATACCTTAACAGGTTTGATACTGCTGGTTACCGCGCCCCTGATCCCGCTGTTCATGGTCTTGATCGGCGATCGGTCTAAAGCACTCACAAAACGCCAGTGGACCACTCTCAGCCGGATGAGCGCCTATTTTCTGGATGTGATTCAAGGTCTTGGGACGCTGAAGATTTTTGGGAGGAGCAAAGATCAGATTTGTGTAATCACCCAAATCGGTGAGCGCTACCGCAGTACGACTATGGGCGTTTTGCGCGTCACCTTCCTCTCCGCTTTAGCGCTCGAATGGCTTGCCATGCTCAGCACAGCCGTTGTTGCGGTCGAAATCGGTTTGCGGTTGCTTTATGGTCGCTTCACCTTTGAACAGGGCTTTTTCGTACTTTTGTTAGCGCCTGAATTCTACCTGCCGCTGCGCCTATTGGGTACCCGCTTCCATGCAGGCATGGCAGGCGTTGCCGCGGCAGGCAAAATATTCGAGATACTCGAAACACAACCAAAACAAAATGTTATCTCTTTCCAGGATTCACAATATCTTCGGGACCCCATGCAGGGAAACCGCGAACCTTTATCGATCGATTTTAAGGATGTGCATTTCGGATATGGGCAGGATGGAGAAGTACTAAAAGGGATTTCTCTAAAGATTCCAGCAGGCAAGATGACCGCTTTGGTAGGTCCCAGCGGGGCTGGAAAAAGCACGCTTGTCGATTTGCTGCTGGGTTTCATTGAAGCACAAGATGGTCAGATACTCATAAGCCAACGACCTATCCAATCGATGCGCGGTTCGGATTGGATCTCTCAGATCGCCTGGGTACCTCAATCACCCTATTTATTCAACACCAGCGTGGCTGAAAATATCCGCTTTGCATGCAAAGATGCCAGCCATGATCAGGTTATCACAGCCGCAATAAATGCCTATGCGCATGAGTTTATTCTCCAGCTACCTGAGGGCTATAACACCCTGATTGGCGAACGGGGTGCCCGCCTTAGTGCTGGCCAAACCCAGCGCCTGGCTTTGGCCAGAGCTTATCTGAAGAATGCCCCCCTCTTGATCATGGATGAAGCTGCTGCCAATCTAGATCCTGATTCTGTCCACAATATTCAGAAAGCTCTGCTGAATGTGATCTCCAATCGGACTGCCCTGGTGATTGCTCACAATCTTAATACCATTCAACATGCCGACCAGATCATCGTCATCGCGCATGGAAAGGTGGTTGAAACCGGAAATCACCACCAATTAATGGATCTGGATGGTTTATACACCCGCATGGTACGAGGTGAAGAACCCATCGCACCTCTCCAACCTGATACCGTACAAGAATACAGACCGCCCGTGCATATGGATCTGATGCCGGAAAGGCAGCCTATCGCTGAAGTAGCGGAAGATTTTTCTCTCGCATCCCTTAAATCACTGCTTAGCATGCTGGCAGAATATAAATGGCAGGTGCTGCTCTCGGTAATTCTCGGCTGGGCGACAGTGCTCAGCGGTGTAGGATTGCTGGCCACTTCCGCATATTTGATATCCGCAGCAGCACTGCAGCCATCGATCGCAGTATTGCAGATCCCAATCGTTGCCGTGCGCACTTTTGGAATCGCTCGTGGGCTGTTTCGCTACCTCGAGCGTTACGTTTCCCACGAAACCACTTTCAGGTTAATCAACCGCATCCGTATCTGGTTCTACCAGGTCCTGGAGCCACTTGCGCCGGCACGTCTGATGCAGTACCAAAGCGGCGACCTGCTCAACCGCATTCGCCAGGATATGAGCACGCTGGAGGTTTTTTATGTGCGCGTAGTTGCACCACCGCTGGTTTGGGTCTTGGTGACCGCTGCAGTTACTGTTATGCTGGCATTTTTTTCAGTCCAGCTGGGATTGGTCCTGCTGGTTTTTCAAATACTGGCTGGTTTCATCACCCCGATCCTGGTGCGGTATGTTAGCCGGGATCCTGAACGCAAATTGGTCCACCAACAGGCAGACTTGTCAGCGGCATTAGTGGATGGTATCCAGGGTATGGCAGAGATTAAAGTTTTCGATGTCTATAAAACCCATCGAAACAGGATCATCGGGTTAAATCAGACTATAGCGGCTGTTCAATCGCAGCTGAGTGTCATTTCCAGTGCTGTGGGTGCATTGGAAAATACGCTGGCTCACCTGGCATCCTGGCTGATCCTTCTGCTGGCGATCCCCCTGGTTTCAAAGGGACAAATTGAGGCTGTATATTTGGGTACCTTGATCCTGGCAGCTTTGGCCAGCTTCGAAGCTGCTCAACCACTCCCCCAAGCAGCCCAAATGCTCGAGCGTGGTTTAGCTGCCGCAGGTCGCCTGAACGAGATCGTCAAGATCCAACCAGCGGTCAAAGATCCTGTTAGTCCAATTCCTGCTCCTGCTTCTCACCAGCTTGAGTTGGTGGGTATAAATTTCACTTATCCCCCACTGGATCAAACCCAAACTGGCAAGCCGGTCTTGAAAGGGATCAGCTGCGACCTGCCTCCCGGCAAGCATTTAGCGATCGTCGGTCCCAGTGGGGCCGGCAAAACGTCTCTGGTCAACCTCTTGCTGCGCTTCTGGGATTACAACCAGGGGCAAATCCAGCTGGATCATATCGAGCTGCGCGATTATAACCAGGATGACGTCCGGGAGCAGTTGGCGGTCCTCTCCCAACCCATCTTTCTCTTCAATGGTACCTTGGGCGATAATTTACGGCTGGGGAAACCTACTGCCAGCCAGGATGAGATCAGCGCGGCCTGCGCTCAAGCCCAGATCCTCGATTTCATCGCAGCTTTACCCCGAGGATTCGACACCTGGATCGGTGAAGGTGGTGCTCGCTTGAGTGCGGGTGAACGCCAGAGAATAGCGATCGCCAGAGCCTTGCTCAAGAATGCACCTATCTTGATCCTGGATGAACCCACAGCCCACCTTGACCCGCTGACCGAAAGCGCTCTGGTCCACTCGATTCTTAACCATGCCCCTGACCGCACCTTACTGTGGATCACTCACCGCTTGGTGGGCATGCAGGCCATGGACGAAATCCTGGTTATGGACGACGGACAGATCGTCGAACGTGGGGGACATCACCAGTTATTAGAACTTGGGGGAATGTATCGCCGTATGTGGGATCTGCAGCATCAGGTTTTATGAATTGGAATTCCCCAAACGCTCACACTTTTCTCTGGGAATTCCAATTGACAATGATTTCAAAAGCATGTATGCTTACCATAGTAAAAGTGTAGGGTTGTGAATTATTAATTTCTGATTCTAGTAGTATTAATAACCCATATTCGGTCATTGACCTGCCATCCAGGGGGCAGCTCCAGCATTCCAGCATTTTCACCGCCAGCCCTAAACCAAAGCTTTGACATTGATCACCATCTGAATATGGCTTTCTGTTGAATTGCAGTTCAACGGAGGACGATGTGGCTGTCTCCGTGGTATCGGTGGTCAAAGATAATCAGCTCCTTGAACCCTTCGGCGAGGGTGCCTGCGGTCGCGCCCGGCGGACCTTCCTCGCTCCTTTGAGTTCGCCACCTTCAAACCTCTCACCGCGGATCCGAAAATGAACGAACTCGAACGCCTCTCCCAGGCCATCGAACACCTGGAAAC
>DATKXE010000216.1:0-9338 GCA_035529195.1 Anaerolineales bacterium | reverse complement strand
GCTGGTGATCAACAAGATCGACCTCATGCCTTACATCGATTTTGACATGGAATATTTCAAGCGCGGGGTCGAGGTGCTCAACCCCGGTCTGGTCACCTTTCCCATCTCCTGCCGTACCGGTGAAGGATTGGAAGCCTGGTTAGTTTGGCTGCAGGATCAGGTAGCAAAACAAAAACCCACTAAGAACACATAAATGGTATTGAAAGGTGTCCGAATCCACATCACCGGCATCGTCCAGGGGGTAGGGTTTCGTCCCTTTGTGTATGGACTGGCTGACCGCCTGGCACTTAATGGCTGGGTGCGCAACACCTCCGCAGGGGTGGATATCGAGGTGGATGGCTATCAAGAGGATCTGGAAGCCTTTATTTGTTCATTGCAGGAAGATGCGCCCCCGTTATCACGCATTGATTCATTTCAAGTGGACTGGATCCCAGCCAACGGATTCACCACGTTTGAGATCGTCCATTCTGAAGGCAAACCCGGCGATTTCATCCCCATATCCCCGGATGTCAGCATCTGCCCGGACTGCCTGGAAGAATTGTATGATCCGGGCGACCGGCGCTATCGCTATCCCTTTATTAACTGCACGAACTGCGGCCCCCGCTTCACGATCATTAAGGATATCCCTTATGACCGGCCGAAAACCACCATGGGGGCCTTTGAGATGTGCCCAGCCTGTAAAGCGGAGTATGGCGATCCCCTGAACCGGCGATTCCATGCCCAACCGGTTGCCTGTCCCGATTGCGGGCCTCATATCTGGCTTGAAACTTCAGGCAGCCAAACTGGATTGATCCAGCATCAGGATGAGGCCATCCAGACTGCCCGACAATTGCTGGCTCAGGGCAAAATCGTCGCCATCAAAGGCTTGGGTGGCTTTCACCTGGCATGTGATGCCACCAATGACGAGGCAGTGAACGAACTTCGCCAGCGCAAACTCCGGGTTGGCAAACCTTTCGCCTTGATGATGCTCGATCTGGAAGCAGTAGAAGAACATTGCTTTGTGAACCCTGCGGAGAGAGAACATCTGCTCTCACGCCAGCGCCCGATCGTCATCCTCGAAAAACGCCCGGGATCAACGATTGCTGCTCAGGTAGCTCCCAACCAATCCACATTGGGAGTGATGCTGCCATATACACCCCTGCACTACCTGCTCCTTGAGCGAGGAGAGAGTTTACCAAAAATATTGGTGATGACCAGCGGCAACCTCAGCGAGGAACCGATCGCGACCGGAAACGATGAAGCCCTCCAGCGCCTTGGCGACCTGGCTGATGCCTTCCTGATGCACAACCGGGATATCCACACCCGCTGTGATGATTCGGTGGTCAGAATCATCAATTTGGATACAGGAGAAGAACCTGCCAGTGAATCCGATTTCACAGAAGCACTGTATCCGCTGCGCCGGGCACGGGGTTTTGCCCCCAATCCCATCCTGCTCCAGTGGGAGATGCCTCCGCTGCTGGCTACCGGACCAGAGTTAAAAAACACCTTCTGCTTGACTCGTGGGCAGTACGCTTTCAGCAGTCATCATATCGGCGACCTGGAAAATTACGAAACGCTGCAAGCATTTGAAGAAGGTATCCGCCACTACCAGCGCCTATTCCGTATTGAACCGCAAACCATCGCTTATGATTTACATCCCGACTACCTGGCGACTCGCTACGCGCTCGAAAGAGCTCAAAAGGAGTCCTTACCTTCAATCGGGGTGCAGCACCACCACGCACACCTGGCCTCTTGCCTGGCGGACAACCAGCACCCCGGAGATCGTCCGGTGATCGGTCTCTGCCTGGATGGTAGCGGATACGGGGAGGATGGTGCCATCTGGGGTGGTGAGATCCTCCTGGGGGAATACCGTGAGTATCAACGCCTTTATCACCTGGCATATGTACCACTGCCAGGAGGTGACCAGGCCATTCGAGAACCTTGGCGCATTGCGCTCGCTCACCTGGAGCGTGCAGGTCTCCCTTGGGAGACAGACCTGCATCCGGTGATCTACTCCAAACAAATAACCGATTCTGCCTGGAACCCGCTGGACTTGCTCCGGCAGCAGATAACCAGCAGCATCAATGCGCCACCAACTTCCAGCATGGGGCGTTTGTTTGACGCGGTAGCTGCCCTGCTTGGGATTCGCCAGACCGTCAATTATGAAGCGCAGGGTGCTATCGAACTTGAGTCACTGGTTGATCCCGATGATACGGGTATCTATCCCTTTACCATTGACGGCCAGATACTCGATCCAGCTCCTCTCTTGCGAGCAATACTCAACGATCTGCGGACCGGTGTTCCCGTACCTGCCCTCGCTGCTCGCTTCCATAATACACTTGCTGACCTGATGCAGCGTATCTGCCTGCAAATTCGCACCGAGAGGGAGATCAATGAAGTCGCCCTCAGCGGTGGCGTATGGTAAAATATGACTTTGCTCAAGAAATCGATTGTTTTATTGAGAAGAGATGGTTTCAAAGTTTATTTACATCACCAGGTCCCGGCTAATGATGGCGGTATCGCTCTTGGTCAAGCAGCGATTGCGCTGCACAAATTGAATTTATAATAACTATTATACTTAGCGGTGTTGCTTTGAATTAATCGTACAAGGAGAACCCAAGATGTGCTTAGGAATTCCCGGCAAGGTCGTTGAAATTTACCAGGCGGACAACATGAAGATGGGCAAAGTGGATTTCGGTGGGGTGATTAAAGAAGCCTGCCTGGAGTTTATACCCGATATCCAGGTGGGAGAATACACGATCATCCATGTTGGTTTTGGGATCAGCAAGCTGGATGAGGAAGAAGCACAGCGCACGATGGAAATGCTGCGCGAGATGGAAATGCTGGCAGATGAACTTCCAGAACTCGATGAAGGACTGCCCGCATGAAGTACCTGGATGAATATCGCGATGGTGACTTGACCAAGAAACTGCTGGTCGAGATCAACCAGATTGTGACCCAACCCTGGAAGATCATGGAGGTTTGCGGCGGGCAAACCCATTCGATCATCAAAAGTGGTTTAGATCAACTGCTGCCTCCAGAAATTGATCTAGTCCATGGACCTGGCTGTCCCGTATATGTCACGCCGCTGGAGCAGATCGATAAAGCCATTGCCCTGGCTTCTCGTCCCGAGATCATCTTCACCTCATACGGAGATATGCTGCGCGTACCTGGTTCTGAACAGGACCTGTTCAGCGTTAAGGCTGCAGGTGGGGATGTGCGCATCGTATACTCCCCCCTGGATGCATTAAAAATCGCTCAACAAAATCCACAAAAGACGATCGTGTTTTTCGGGATCGGTTTTGAGACCACCGCTCCTGCGAACGCCATGGCGGTGATGCAGGCCAAAAACCAGGGCATCGAGAATTTCGCTATGCTGGTTTCGCATGTCACAGTACCGCCAGCTATCACTGCTATCATGGAATCACCCCAGGTTCAGGTGAACGCTTTCCTGGCAGCCGGGCATGTCTGCACTGTGATGGGTTATTGGGAATACGAACAATTGGTAGAAAAGTATCAGGTGCCGGTGGTGGTGATGGGCTTCGAACCGGTGGACATCGCCCAGGCGATATTGATGTGCGTTCGACAGCTCGAGAGCGGCCAGGCGCAGGTCGAGAACGCATATGCCCGTTCCGTTAACCAGGCTGGCAACCAACCCGCTCAAGCCATAATCAAGCAAGTATTCGAACCCACCGACCGCGCCTGGCGCGGCATCGGCGTCATCCCGCAGAGCGGCTACCAGCTGAGAGAAGCTTATAAAAACTACGACGCGGAGCTGCGCTTCCCGGAAATTCAAACCATCACACCCCAGGAATCGAGCCTCTGCATCAGCGGTCTGGTCCTGCAGGGTTTGAAGAAACCCAATGAATGCCCAGCATTCGGAAAGCAGTGCACACCACAGTCACCGCTGGGTGCCACCATGGTTTCCTCAGAAGGTGCCTGCGCGGCATACTACCAGTATGGCCGTTATACCAGCAGCCTGGTAAAAATTAGGGTAAGCCAATGAACGAAAAATTAGCTATCAGCAGTTGGACCTGCCCACTGCCCCTGCAATATTACCCGACTATCGTCATGGGGCATGGCAGCGGTGGGAAGATGATGAGCGATTTAATCCAGCATATGTTTTTACCTCTCCTGGACAACGAGGCATTAAACCAGCTGGGCGATGCAGCCATATTGGGTATCGATCCTGAAAACCCCCAGGCCCGGCGCCTGGCTTTCAGCACCGATTCGTTCGTCGTTCACCCCTTGATCTTTCCCGGTGGTAATATCGGTGATCTGGCAGTGTATGGCACTGTCAATGACCTGGCGATGACCGGAGCCCGACCGCTTTTCTTGAGCGCGGGATTCATCCTTGAAGAAGGTTTGCCCATGGAAGTCCTGGGACAGATCACCACTACCTTCGCTGCCGCGGCAGAGAACGCCAACGTCCAGGTTGTTACTGGAGATACCAAGGTGGTCAATAGAGGTCACGGTGATGGCCTTTACATCAACACCACCGGGATCGGTCTGATCCCGCCCGAGGTAGACATTGCCCCAGGCAACGCGCAGGTGGGTGATGCGGTGATCGTCAGTGGTACGATCGGCGATCATGGTATGGCGATCATGTCGGTTCGGGAAGGTCTCGAATTTGAAACCCGCATCGTCAGCGATACAGCACCACTGCATGAATTAGTGGAAACCATGCTGGCAGCCAGCCGGGAGATCCACTGCTTGCGAGATGCGACCCGCGGCGGGTTGGCTGCAGCCCTTAACGAACTAGCTAAATCTTCCCGGTTGGGGATCGCGTTCGAAGAAGAGCAGGTGCCCCTGCGCCAGTCGGTTAAAGCCGCCTGTGAGATGCTCGGGATAGATCCTCTATATGTCGCTAACGAAGGCAAGCTAGTTGCAATGGTCAAGGGTGAGATGGCGGAAGAGGTACTGGCGGCCATGCACAGCCATCCCTTAGGACAGGATGCTACCATGATAGGAAAGGTGGTTGCCGAACACCCTGGTATGGTGGTGTCCAAAACCGGTATCGGGGGTTCGCGCGTGGTAGATCTGCCCGCTGGTGAGCTCTTGCCACGAATCTGCTGAGAGCAGCTTGCCATCCTGAGCGGCTGCTTTCCGGAAAATCCGAAAGGCAGTGTAAAATTGAGGGGAACACTCAATAGATAATCACCTGTAATTTAATTCAGAGAGAAGCGAATGCGCAGCAGCTGCTTCATTTAAGGAAGAGAACAATGAGACGAATTCCCATATTCCTTGCGCGATTGTTTTTTGTTGCCCTATTTTTTGGGTTAATGGTGGGTTCCAATGTGGTGGGTTTAGCTCAAACTGATACCCCGCCATCGATCCAAGAGGACACACCCGTTCCACCAACCGATGGACCGCCGCCGGAAAAAACCAAGGCACCAATTGCTCAACCCACGGTGACTCCAGAATTTGAATTTACCCCCACTCCTGCCAGGACACCATTTCCAAGAGCAGAACAGGGAAATGAAAATTATTCTTCCCGCCAGTTATTCACCATCGAAGGTCCGATCACCCAATGGGTTTCTGATTTCGCTGCTAAGAATGGGTTAGACAAGATTTACTTCTTAGGTCTCTCGGTTGAGGATTGGATCAATCTCGTCCTATCAATCCTGTTCTTCTTCGTAATTTACATTTTTGGTAAATGGCTCTTTTACCGGGGGCTTAAAGAAATCCTAAAACGAACACCCATCGAGGCAGATGTGGCTTTGCTTGAAGTGCTCAAACCGCAGATCAGCTGGTTTGTGGTGACCATCGCACTGCAGTTCAGCCTGGCGAGATTAAATTTCCTCAGTTCGGAATTTAGAGTACTGCTCAACCAGGCATTCTTTGTTATTTACCTTACCATCCTCACCGTCACTTTGTGGAAGGTGGTTGATTTTGGTATGGATGTTCTATTGAGGCGCGGTAGAGATGAAGAAGATATTCACCGTCTGCAACCGATCTACATGGTAGTCACGCGTCTCGTGCAGGTATTGCTGCTGATTGGATACGGCTCAATATTTTTCAGCTTCTTTGGCATCGATATCACCGCCTTCGCAGCTGCTTTAGGTATCGGTGGTCTGGCGATATCCCTAGCTGCGCAGGATACACTGGCGGACGCCATCGCTGGTTTCCTCATCCTTATCGATCAGCCTTTCCGGGTCGGAGACCGCATCGAGATATCCGGATTGGGTACCTGGGGTGATGTGGTGGAAATCGGCACGCGCAGCACGCGCATCCGCACCCGCGATAATCGCCTGGTGATCGTGCCCAACTCGGCGATCGCCAAAGACCAGGTGGTCAATTACTCCTTCCCGGATCCACGATACCGGGTGCAAATCGAAGTGGGCATCGATTACGACAGCGATCTCAAAGTTGCCCGCGAGACTGCCATCGAAGCGGTTCAGGATGTGGAAGGTGTTTTGCTCGAAAAGCCAATCGATGCGTTGTTTGTGGATTTTGGGGACAACACGATCATCTTCCGCATTCGCTGGTGGATCGACTCGTATGTTGACACGCGGCGCATGTTCGACAAGGTCAATGAAGCTTTATTGAATGGCTTTAATGAAGCAGGGATAAAAATGCCCAATGTTACTTACGATTTAAATCTCAAAGTTGATGATCAGAACGTGAAGCATTTCTCAGAAGCTGTCCGCAAAGAAAAACCTGAAGAAAAATCAGATCAAATTTCCGGTGAGGAATAAAAACTCATCAATCCATTAAGTCACAATAAGGATGCCCGGGCTACCTAACGGTGCCCGAACATTTATCATTATCAGCCACTGATACTACTCCATTGAACGCAAGATTAATATGCTAGGAGGGTGACACTTCCGGTGCAGGTGTCTCTACCTGTTCTAGAACCGACTCTCCAGATTTGCGGTGGTTTTCTTCGATATTCATCACCGCGGGGATCGAATAACCCACCACAGCCATCAGAATACAAGCCAATCCGCCGATCACATACCAGCTCTGCACCCCGATCGAATCTGCTACCGGACCGGCGACGATTAAGCCCAGGGGCGCCATCGCAGAGCCCAGGCTGCCGACCAGGGTGAAGACACGGCCTTGCATTTCAGGCTCAACCGCAGATTGAAGAATCGCATGCACAGGGCCATTGACCATCGGAACCATGGAGGCGGCGAAGAAGGCACTTACTACCCCCAGCCAAAAGAGGTTTGAGGGAACAAAGCCGATCAGCGAAAATCCAATTCCCAAGCCCAGCAACCCGAGCATGGAGGTCAGTATCCGCTTCTTAAAACCTCCCCAGGCACCCAGGGCCAATCCGCCAGCGATCATCCCAAAACCAAAAGCAGCTTCTATCCAGCCCAGCTGCAGCGGCCCACCTTTAAAATAATCAGCCACCAGTATGGGCATTAAGGCGCCCGCTGGCGTAAGAAGAAAGTTAACCACCATTGCCAACAGCATCAACATCATCAAACCGGGCCATGACCGAACATATTGCAGACCAGAACGGAAGTCTTCCCAAAACGTGGGGGGACTCTCAGACGGAGACGTCTCTTCATGATGGGCTACCTCAGGGATGCTGATCACAAGCAGAGGCAAGATGGCGAAAGCTGCTGTCACCACATCAATTAACATGATTGCCTGCATGGGGAGGATACCCAACAAGAGCGCGCCCAGCGGCGCGGCGACAATATTGAGGCCCCCTTGAAGCATTTGGTTCAAGCCTTGGACACGCGTGAGCTGGTCGTCCGGCACCATGAGCGAGGTGGCAGCTGACATAGATGGCCAGTGGAAGCTCTCTCCAATTCCACGCACCAGCAATAAGACATAAACTGTGGTCACACCGACCGCATCGATCGCAAAGAGATAGGCCAGCAGAAGGGTCGCCAGGGCGATGGCAGTATCCACAATCAAGATGACCTGACGCCTTTTCCATCGATCGACCAGTGCGCCAGCAAAAGGTCCCAATAAGACCGTGGGTAAAAGACCGATTAAGGAGGCGATTGCCAGCACCGTTGCCGATCCGGTCTCCGCGGTCAGCCACCAGATCAATGCGAATTGCACCAGCCGGCTGCCAAATAATGATATCGCCTGTCCCCCCCAAATGGTAAAGAAGCGTGCTTTCCAGTTCGTGTCGTTCCATGATGCGTTTATCATATGACCTCTATCTATACTACCAATTCTATTAACCACTCACACAATAATACCAACAATCTTACACCAATTATCAAAAATGTCAATAGTATACTTGATTTTATTAATAATTCAATTGATATATATTAAGTATTTCGTTATCGACAATCAAATTAGTTGATTATCTGATAAATCTTCGATGGCAAGGAATTATGATTATGGCAGTGGCGGTATAATTATCGCCATGACGCTTTTAGTTCACTATTACATCGATCCCACGGTTGATGCACTGGAAATACTCCGAGTGAGATTGAATGCCGGAATCCAGCTCACTGCGGGACAAGAAATCCAATCTTTATCTGAATTCCAGGTATTAATAAATGGTACACCCAGCCGGGAACACATCACCGCCAGCCCAAATCTCAACAGCCTGATCATCCCTTATGCCGGCATACCTGAAAGCACCCGCGCTATCCTATCCGAGTTCCCACAGCTCAAAGTCTACAATCTGCACCACAACGCGGCGCCTACCGCTGAGATGGCGATCGCCTTACTGATGGCGGCCGCTAAATTCCTGGTACCCATCGATCGTGATTTCCGGGCGCACAATTGGTCTCCCCGCTACCAAAGCAACCCATCCCTGCTGTTGGAAGGTAAAACTGCCTTGATTCTGGGTTTTGGCCATATCGGCCAGCGGGTGGGGCGTTTCTGCCAGGCGCTTGGTATGCAGGTTATCGGAGTTCGCCGCCGACCTGCTACTCCACTGGTCTGTGAAGTACAAGCGGAAATTCACCCTCCAACCAATCTCGACCAGCTCTTACCACGCGCAGATACACTGATCATCACCACACCGTACACCTCTGAGACAGATCATTTAATTGGAGAACAGCAGCTGGCACTCATGATTCCGGGCGGCATCTTGGTCAATGTGGGCCGGGGGAGAATTGTCGATCAAACTGCTCTTTATCATGCTCTCAGCGATGGCACTCTTGGTGCCGCAGGTTTGGATGTCTGGTACAGGTATCCCGGTTCACCTGAAGAGAGATCCAGTACACCACCAGCCGATTATCCCTTTGATGAGCTCGATAATATTGTCATGAGTCCACACCGGGGCGGGGGCTCCAGAGATACAGAAATGCTGCGCATGCACCACCTGGCAGAGCTGCTTAATGCTCTCCATAATGGCAGCCCCCCTCCAAACCAGGTGGATATCAGCGCAGGTTATTGAAATCTCAAGGAGAGATAATGACCCTTAAATTGGTCAA
>DATKXE010000215.1:0-2916 GCA_035529195.1 Anaerolineales bacterium | reverse complement strand
TGATCATAAATTTCCACTTCCTGGAACGAGCTACATTTCCAGTTTACCGCCAGGCGCTAAAACCTGGGGGTCTGGTTTTATTTGATACGTTCACCTCGAGGAGCAATACCGTTAAATCCCCCACATACTATCTGCAACCTGAAGAGCTCAGACATTCATTTCAAGATTTTGAAATCATTCATTATGCTGAAGAGATTCTGGTATCAGGCCGGAGCCATGAGGAAAGGGGAGTCGCCCAACTTGTTGCCAGAAAACCTGCGCTGAATCAAGGTTAACCAGTATTTTGTGGGTAGATAAGGAATGCAATTGGTTTACTTATAATTTTCATTTCCACATGTTCTATCGCACAAAAAAGACTGCCTGATTTCCAGCCACAGGCAGTCTTGGATAATCAATTTTAACCACCCGTCATTTAGGAATATCTGTTACGTCTTGAGCACAGCGTACGAAATCAAGCACTGTAGGGACATTACGCATCAATAGACCCATATTTCCCCGGAAATTGAGCTTCCGGGTCAACATTGCTTGCATGGGATGCAAATCACCCGTTAATATTCGTATGTAATCTTTATAATTCCCATTGAGGATAAAATCAGCATCTTTCTCAACCCCTTTTTCGACAAAATATGCCTGACGACACTTTCCATGCCACAGGTCGAAATATATTTCTACCGGCTCTTCCAGTCCATCTCCAGGATTGATCGAAAGACTTACATCGCCTTCCCAATTTTTAGCAATTTCTGCATACTGGTTATCGGTGTTGAGCTTCTCTTCAAATGAGTTTAACCATTCTTCAGTTAGAAATTTCGCCATAAATTACTCCTATTCTGGGTGGGTTTGCTGAATAAATTGGAGATCACTGCTGCTCGACGAAACAAGCTTTAATGAAGCGATCAACCCTTGCTTTATTCTCCAATTTCATCTATGCTTAACGATAATCCATGTCTCGGAAAATACCTTCTGTCATCGAAACCAGAAAGAAACAAACCGCCCTGCGGCGGTTCAATGCGCTGGGAGGGAGTTGAACCCTCACGCCTTGCGGCACATGGCCCTCAACCATGCCTGTCTGCCAATTCCAGCACCAGCGCAAAAGCAAGGGTATTATAATCGCCTCCCGGCGGATGTCAAGACAAGCCTCCTGGTCGCAGCGTTTTGAGATAATGGGTAATGCAAAATTCAGGTAGAAAGGAGTATCTATGCGCATTGTTCTGGATGCTTTAGGCAGCGATAATTGCCCAGATCCTGAAGTTCAAGCCGCGCTGCAATCAGCTGCTGATTTCAACGCTGATATTTTACTGGTTGGACCAGCGGATCAATTGCGAGACAAATTGGATGCGCAGAACGGATCCTCCTCAAGGATTGAAATCATAAATGCCCCAGATGCGATCACTATGGAGGACAAAGGTATCCAGCTAGCCCTGAAAGCCAAACGTCCTCAAGCCAAGAATTCGATGGCGATTGGTATTGACCTGGTAAAAAATGGGCAGGCGGATGCATTTGTCACTGCAGGCAACACTGGAGGTGCCTTAGCAACAGCTTATTATCGGTTGGGTCTCATTCCTGGCCTGGAGCGCCCTGCTTTAACAGCTTTATTTCCGGTAAAAGGTGGCCACACAGTCGTACTCGATATCGGCGCCAATCCAGAGTGCAAACCAGAACACCTATATCAATTTGCTATCATGGGTTCGATCTATGCTCAAAAAGTCCTGCAAATAGATAAACCACGCCTTGGATTACTGTCTAACGGTGAAGAGGCTGGAAAGGGGAATCAGCTGATTCAAGACTCCTATCCTCTGCTGGAGGCCAGTGGATTAAACTTCATCGGCAATGTAGAAGGAAAGGAGCTTTTCGGTGGAGAGGCAGATGTGGTCGTGATGGATGGGTTTACCGGGAATATACTGCTCAAATCGAGTGAAGCAGTGGCGAAATTGCTGATAGACTCCCTGAGAGAAGAATTAATGAGCAGCTTTCGAACGAAAGTTGGCGCTGCGCTTGCCAAACCAGCATTCGACATTATCAAGGAAATGTTAGATCCAGCAGAAGTCGGTGCTGCCCCTTTGCTTGGGGTTAATGGACTGGTGTTCATCGGTCACGGAAGATCGAATGCTTACGCCCTGGTCAACGCAATCCGGAATGCAAAGAAAGCAGTTGAGGCTGATTTGCTGAATGCAATCCAGGAAGCAGTCAAAGAGCAGCTAACCTCAGCTGCCTATCCAGGAGAATCATGAGCAGTCCACGCGCCGTAATCACAGGCCTTGGTGCAATTACTCCCCTTGGGGAAACCATCGAAGGCATCTGGAATAACCTTTTAGCAGGTCGTTCGGGTGTACGTAAGATCTCCCAATTTGATGCTAGCGGATTACCCTGTCAAATAGCCGGTGAAATCCCCGATTTCATCCCAACCAAATATCTTGATAAAAAGGATGCCCGCAGATTAGCCCGTTCCTCCCAAATAGCGTTGGCAGCTGCCATGCTGGCTGTTGAGGATGCTGGATTGCCGGCCACAATGCCTGACCCGGAAAGGTCGGCGGTCTATTTCGGTACCGGAATTGGTGGTTTGGATGTTTACGAGGACGACAATAAAGTTTATCAGGAAAGAGGCTATCCGCGAGTCAATCCATTCTCCTTACCCGGAACCATCCCAAATATGGCTGCTTTCGCGATCGGTCGCCAATTCCAGTGCTTGGGTCCAAACTTCACAATTGCCACAGCCTGTGCGACCAGCACCCAGGCTCTCGGAGAAGCATGTGAACTGATACGCCGCGGACTTGCGGACGTGGTATTTTCAGGTGGAACAGAAGCCATGATCCGAGATTTTGCAGTCGTTGGGTTTATCGCCATGAGAGCTCTTACCTCCAGCTTCAATGACAATACAGAACAAGCATCACGCCCCATCGACCTCAATCGAGAGGGGTT
>DATKXE010000214.1:0-17358 GCA_035529195.1 Anaerolineales bacterium | reverse complement strand
AGTATGTGAGCGCCCGCCTTCTGGAGCGATTAACAATGGGTGACCTGATCGAACCACGGCTATCATGTCTTCTATCAGCTTTCTGTCGAATTCTCCTCGGTGAACTTGTATCCCGCCATAGTATTTCGCCAACAATGATTGACCTTTTCGCTCCCAAATCTCTTTCGCACCTACAGCCTCCGGTGCTACAGGCCAAAATGCGATCACAAATGGTGGTTCAATAATCGAGATATGATTTATGACGATAATGTAAGTTCCATTTTCTGGGATATTTTCCAGACCAGTTATGTGAACTTCACTGATCAAATAAAAAATGATCCGGAAGATGGGCCGGAAAACCCATCGGAAGACCTTCACCCGGATTGGTATTTGGTATCCATTTTGATTATTGGACACTCAGATTTTCCCTCAGATCCAAAATCTTCATAAAAACTTCTTCGATGCTGTAACCATCAGTATCAATCACGACCGCATCAACAGCTGGTTTGAGTGGAGCGACTTCTCGTGTCGAGTCGATCTGATCCCGCTCGCGCAGTGCAAGCAAAATCGGTTCATACTCGACTGTTTCTCCGCGTGATCTCCTTTCTTGATACCTTCTATTTGCTCTTTCTTCCAATGAAGCATCTAAATATATTTTCAAATCAGCGTCCGGGAGAACGATGGTCCCAATATCCCGTCCCATCATAACGACATTACCCTGCAATCCAATCTGGCGTTGTTTCTCACTTAATGTTCTTCGTACAGCTGGATATGCTGAAACAATTGACACGAAGGCGTCCACCTCTGGATTACGGATATCCCAAGTGACATCCTCACCTCCCACCAATACATCGCAGTCACGCCCATCCTCTTCGCTTGGGGTTTGCAGCGTGATATCTATCACCTCCGCTAAACGGGAAACCTCGATTTCATCTTCCACATCAATTCCCTGTTTGAGGGCTGCAAGGGTAACTGCCCGGTACATTACTCCGGTATCGACGAAGAGGTAGTTGAGATGATCCGCTAATATTTTCCCTATCGTCGATTTTCCAGAACCTGCTGGGCCATCTATTGCTATGATCTCAGACATGCTCACTTCCGAATCCCCATTTACTTTACCGGTAAATCTCCATGTGGAAATTCTTCTTCAATCTCAGTTGGAGAATCATTTACCTCACCAAGAATTCCTCCTGGGAAAAGGTCTCCTCGAGCCCACAATACCAAGTTGCTGGTGATTTGGGGTGCATCTCTGAATACCAGCCATCTTGGCCAATTCTCGGGCAAGGGACCATCCCAACCTGGAGATACCCACCAGGCAAAATCCTGCCCCCGATATCCAATGGATAAATTGGGTGAGGGTTGATCTTCTTTATTGATAATCACTGATGGTAATTCTCCAACCGGAACTGCTGGTAAAAACCTGGCTTCAGACCAGCTTCGCATCTCCCACATTAATGAAGGAGAGGAAGTGGTTAAAACCACATCCAGCGTATCTCGCATCCCCGTTCTCCACTCAGACAGATCACCGAGTGTAACTTGTAAATCGTTTGTATTCCCAGATACAGGTGACAATCCGATCAATTCTTTTTCTCCATTGGGACGAATCTGGGATACTCCCCACATCAAAGATATCCCGTAAAAACCAAAACCTAGCAGAAGCCCCCAAACAAGACCTTGCTTAGCGGTTTTTACTGACCAACCCAATCCGATGAGCAATGTAGTGACCCCTCCAAGGACAACAGTACCTGCGATTATCGCCCAGCGTAACTGATTTGTTTCCAGAACTCCCCCGCTCATGCTGAGTCCAGTTAAATTCAACCACCCAAGAGCCATCAACAAAAAGATTAGTAAGGCTTGACCAATAGACGGAAGAAGTTCAGCATCTCCAAGACGAAAATACTTAGCAATTTCAATAGATGCCAAAGCCCATAATGGAACCAGGAACCATACCCAGCTAAAAACATCTCGTCCCGGATAGATGATTGCGAGAATAAAGGATATCCCAGCCCACAGGCTCAACCACTGAGCAAAGTTATCTTTATATCGCCAGGCTTGGAAGATAGATAGGAAGCCAAATATCAACGCAATCGGGTTGTAAATAATCAAAGAAACCAAAAGTTGCGAGATACTGGTATCGGATTTCGTTACCCAGCCTTGAATATAGCCCGGGATAATACTGGTTAGTGCTCCAAGTCCACTTGGGAATCGAAAAAATAAAGTCCCGGCAATAAAAATGACAGCCACAGCTGAAAACAATCCTAAATAAATGGCTCTTGGAGTATTCTCAATGGGCTCATCAGCGGAAATAGATCCTAATATTTCCATCCTCGATAAGAATACTCCCAGCAACCAAGCCAGACCCAATCCGAGTAAGCCCTGTAAAGCAGACGGACCACTTAACAGCGTCAAACCTGCGAATATCCCAGCCAGGATTGGCTTACGGTATACCGCCATACCAATCGCCATCATGGCGAACCCCAATGCCATAATTTCGGGTCCTGCGATGCGGGAAAATGCAACCAGAGAAGGACTGAGCACGAATCCCAATGCTAAAATTAGAGCTGCTTTGCGTCCGATTAACGAGCGTATAAAATATGGGAAAATCACCAGACAGCAGCCAGCCAAGATAGGCCAAATTCTCGCATAGGCATTATTATCCGCGAATAGAAAAAAAGTCAGCCCTGTAAGAAGGGGATAAGCTGGTCCAGGTGAGAAATCAGGATTTTCCCCTCTTGAGGCTTGAAGAGCTTGCAGTGCCCTGCCAGCTTCATAATCAGACATGGGTACATCATCTATACGTAAAACACGAATCCCGATTGCTAATATTAGTAGCAGGAGATACAGAGTTTGCTCAATTGTTATGCGTTTCAAGTTCATAAATCTTCCTAAATTTATTATAACTTGATCAGATCAACAAGATTATTTAACAAATCTCATCCAGGTATGTTTAATTCCTCTTATTCGTTTCAATATTGGTTTGTTATTCAAAATCAGCAAGTTCCAATTCTCGAGGTATTTCATAAACTGAAACCTGACCAGCTTGAAAAACCGGCTCTCCGAGGAATCGCTCGAATTTTGATTCATTAACTCGATAAGTTCGTCGTTCGAGATTACCAATGAAGACAAAGCGCACATTGTACATATCTAATAGCAGTTCTGTTTGTTCCCAATTATTGGTGGTGTAAATCGCTTCAATATCCTCTTCTCGAGTCCCTATCTCTTTCCGACCACCACGCCATTGGCTTTCGTGACCAGCCCATCCTAGAACATTAGGCTGTCCGCTGTTAGTTGCCACCCTTGCAAATTCAGAATATTGTGGGCCTACTGCCTCAACCACCACCCCATCTGGCGCACTCTCCATCCAACGAATACCTGCCATCTCCTCAGGTGCGCTGCGGTCCAAATATGCAGTTCCGTCAAGTGTATACCCATTTGGTG
Organism: Anaerolineales bacterium; assembly: GCA_035529195.1. Taxonomy (GTDB): domain Bacteria; phylum Chloroflexota; class Anaerolineae; order Anaerolineales; family UBA4823; genus PFL25. Next base: position 13,941 of record DATKXE010000214.1, on the reverse strand, counting down.
GATTGAAACCACTCGTTTTATTCCAAAGGCTGAGGAATGGATAAGATAATGCGGCAATCAATAGAATCGCAAACCCAATCTGAATTACAATCCGCCAGACACCCCGCAATCCCTTCAATAATACTGCCGTACCAAAAGCTGCTGAAAGCCCCCAAAAGATCCAGGTCTGGTAATAAAATTTAAATATTGTGTTCATGCGAGAACCAAATTGATCTCGCAGATAGAAGAATTCCACAAACAAGACCAACAACCCACCCATTAAAATCAATATCAGGGCAAAGTCATGTGCAGATGGTTTATTTACGGTGATTTGATCGGGTTCATTCGATATTTCCTGATCTACTGTGTCGCTTGATTTCCCCGTGGGATGCACCCTGGGTCTTATCACTCCAATTAAGTAACCAAAAGTAAAGGTTAACAACAACAGCAGTGTCACCCAACCCAATCCGGTAATTCGCCTCGACAATGACTCTGCAATTAATATCGAACTCGAGTCTCCCCCAATCGATGAGACAAAAATATTTCCCAGCAATGGTATGCTGGCAATTCCTACTCCGAACCCAAATGATGATAGCCAGAGGATCAGAATCAATCCTGATGCGAGTAGAAACCCCCGACTCAAATTAAATCGCTCATGAAAGCGAAACCTGACAAACAGGAGATAGGCAAAAATCGGCAGCAATAATGATCCGAACATGACCCACAGGTGAACACCACGGGATGAGTATACTAAGTTTGGCAATATTCCACCGGCCTGAGAGGAAAAACCGACATAAAACGGTAAATAAAGCAGAACCCCCGATACTGTAAGGGACAATGCCATGATTAAGAATTCTTTTATTAGCCTCAGCACAGAAGTATCTTGTTTGAAATCAAATGGAATCTCCAGACTTTCCTCAGAAATCTCAACCTCTAATCGTTTTTCTTGTCGTTCAGATAGCAGCCGCCACGTCACATACACCATACTGAACAGAATCACGTACATGGGAAAATCCCAGGTATTTAGAAAAGCCAAACCTCCGATAATTATTGCCGCAGACCAGAAAGCCCTTGGGTTTATGGCCAGATTCATCCCCAGCCATCGGGTTTTCCCCTTCGCGCCTCCCAGAAAAACGTTCAAACACAAACCCACAGCCAGTAGAGCAAATGGCATCGCTAAAACATGTGGGTGGAGATCTCCAAGGAGAAAGGAGAAAAACGGAAACTCATCTATCACTTCTCTCCACGCTCCAGCAAGGTCATAATCCTGGATTACCCGGGAAGCCCTCCACCACCATAGATAACGAGATGGAATCCATGAGAGCGGCAATGATGGTGGCTGGCTCAATTCCTTCATATCCAACCAAACCCAAAAATTGGAGTACAGCTGGCTTGCTTCATTTCGGAACCACAGAATGCCTCTCGCATGCAGCACCTCGAGAAAGCCCTCCAGGTTGCTTACCAGGAGAATAAAAATCGGACCCAATAATGCTAGAAGCAGATTCTGGTTTTTTTCTGATGGAGATTTATGCTCCGACCTTTCTCTTAAGGCACTGAGTAAAGAATAAAGGATCCCATAAGCAGCAATCGATGCTAATGCAAAAGTTTGTGATAATCCCAGATTAAATGCCACACTCCCTTGGGTAGCAGTCAGCTTGGCGATCATCGCCGTCATCACATAACCAAAGTAATAATAAGATATTGCGTATCCTGACAACCAGGGATCATGAGGTGGGAATACTGGAGAACGGATGATTGAATTGATAAATGCCAATTCCATCGGCTTCTCCGTTCCCGATATATCCGGATTCGCTGCCCGTACAATCGTCCAGACAGCAAATGTAAATAGAAAGAGAGCCTCCACACTGAGCACAAATGAGCGATTTTTAACCAACCAATGGCGTAATTCTTGAATCGAACCATTTTTCAAAGTCCAAGCACTCAACCCGATCAATATTATTAATCCCAATAGCAAACCCCCAATATCATTCTTGATGATGCCCAGGGAAGCCATTAACCAGAACATATACCCCCAGACAAGCAAACCCAATATCCGGCTCAATGAGTACCCTCGATCTGCTAGCGCGGGTATCAATCGGAAGATGAGGGGGAAAGATACCCATCCGATCAAAGTTATCAAAACATACCATGCAATAAATGTGAGCATTGATTAACCGGTAGATAGTTTAATTAGTTGATAAAATGATAAATTACCGTATCATCGGTCCGAAATACTTCTTGCCAGAGAACCCCTTCCATAGAGGTGAATTTGAGTAAACCTGGTCCTGGATAAAGCGCCTGCTCCAGTTGTCCGACGATAATATACTGGACACCAAATTTCTCCAGGATTTCCTGCGCCCGGTCTGGATCAGTAGTCAGGTAGAATTCATTTACCTCGCTGATGCGCCCTTGGATTAATTCTTCTGAAATAGTAGCTCTCTGTTGTCGTTGATGCCAATTCCAACCAATTACACCTGGCAGACCTGTATAGATGGTATATCTGGATCCCCAATGATATTCCACCATATTTCCTTCTATGATAACCGGGGAACCGATTACGTTGTCCTGTAACCATCGAATAGCTTCATAATCCTGAGATAAATCCATGCGCGTCCCGAAATCATCATATTCTGCATATTCCATAAAGGCCATACCATCCAAAGTAATGGGGACTTCATCTGCCATCCGATCTTTAATTTTCGCTGTCGTACCCAACAATGGATATAAGGACGCTGCAGCGACCAATACGATCACTGACGCCTTCCATGCAAATCGCCAGCGTGGTGCCCATTTTGAAATTGAGCCCAAGGTCCATCCAAAAATCGAAGCTGCACTCAAACCCAGTAAAGTCCATACCTGCAAGTAAAACTTAAATACAGTGTTCATCCGCCCGATATCTCCGACGAGAACAATAATCTCCACCATCAATGTTAATGACAGGCCAGATGCTATCATTACCAATACAGCACTTTTTGCATCTGAATTCCCAGGCTGAAATAACAACACTCCAGCCCAGATTATCAATGGAATGACAAACCAGGCGATTGATATGCCTATGACCTGAAGGGCTATGATCCAAATTAGAGCTAATACCCCCCCCACCAGGATGAGTCCTCTGAATGGCGCAAGTTTTCTTATTTCAACCAGAGGGGTATTTGCCATCCACTCCCGCGTCTCCCAAATCATCCAGACTACAATTATGAATAGGAACACTCCCCAGTGCGTCAAGTATGACCAGAAAGGTGTGTGCGATCCTCTCCAGAATGCGATATCAGTGTATCCCTGGGCATACCAGTGAGCGTATGGTTGGTAAAGGAGAAAGGCTGAGATTCCCAGCAGTATGAGGGCGCCTAATGTGATTAAAATGCGCCTGATGATCGCAGGCAATCCCTTTATCAAATGTGAAAAACTGAAGGATGGGTGACTGTATTTCCAAAATACGTACCCAACTGCTAACAGACCAAAAACCAAATATACGGGGAAATCCCAAGTATTTGTTGGACGCAAGGCACCAATAGCTAATCCACCAATTAACACGCTGATAATAACCTTCAGTAGGGTTATCCTCCGGTTGTCTTGTCGGTCGGATCCCCAACCCCTTGCGAACAATATTGATAATGCCCAAGCAAGGGCAAGGAGTGTTATTGGTAAGGCAAAGAGGTGTGCGTGAGGGTCACCATAAAGAACTGTGAAAAAGGGAAATTCTGTGATCGGCTCGACATCATTCGGGGCTGGGATTGTGCGGCTGGGCAACCAATACCAATCTGCGATACCATATGGTAAGGACGCTCCAGTCAAGCTCATCAAGGCGCCTTTTACCGTCCAGAACATGCGGAAAATGATATTCGCCCCCTCAATATTTCCACCTGGAGCTGCCAGCCTTTGGTAGCCTTGATAGATCATTCTCAAGGTACCAAGATTTCCGAGCACCCCCACTGCTAATGCTGCTGCGATACCAGTTATAAACGGTAAAGATTTAATTAGCCCCTTGAAATGCTGGAATGCAGTTTTTCCGGTATTTACCAGATTCCACCCAATTGAGAATGCCCCCATCGCGATCGTGCCAAAAATCGTGGGGATGATTAAGTTGTAAGCAACCGATGGCACGATTCCGAGCCATTTCACTAACACTCCAAGGTAAACAAGGCCGTAATAATAATAGTTTATGTAGCCACCTGAAAACCAGGGATCATACGGAGGGAAGGTCGTGCTTTTGAGCACCGCATTCAAATAAGAAAAGTCCATGGGTTTTTCTCCACCCTTCCATGGGTGCCAAAGATCTGGATTGCCTAACCGGATCAGAAGATCAAAAACAAAAAATGCCAGGAATAATCCTTCTATAACCAGGAAATACGTCCGTCGTTCACGCCACTCCTGCTTCAGATCTTCTCGCTGATAGTACACCAAAACTGCGGATATTATCCCCAACATGATCACAATAATCGAGATCGTTGGGCGGCTGAAGGGGATCTTGAATGATCCAGCTAACCAAACCAAATACGATAAAAACAGCAATCCAGCTGTACGTGCAAGTGGATACCCGCGATCAGATAATCCAGAAAATGCGAAACGCAGTATAGGATAGGCGATCAGCCCTAATAAAGCCACAGCAAAATACCAAATCACAACTGTCAAAACAGGCCAGCGGTTAATCCATGAATTAACATTGAAGAGCTGCGACCACGTTCCCCCTTCAAGTTGGACAGCCAGGCGGTTAAATGGCAGCATCATATCCTTCGGCAATTCACCTGCCTTCTTAGGGGTAATGTGCTCAACTTTAGATAAGTCTACCGCTCCGAGCAGATTGCGTACATTGTCTGGGTCGTAATTCTGGCTTTTACGGAATATGAATACCTTTGGATGGTCATAAACCGTAAAGGCTTCTTCAGATGGCTGATCATTCAGGCTGATTTGTCCGATCGATGGATCTGACTGGAACACCTCAATTAATTCGAATCCCAAATCCCCATGAAAATCCCCCACCTGGGCAACATTGTAGCACCTCTCGATACTCTGTTCTGGAGGACACCCTAATAAATGCCGGAAGTATTCACTTGACATTGGGAATCGTTCAGGAATGCGTGGTAACGTTCCCCATTGCCGGCTGGAGCTGAACAATATGTACTCTGTATGATCCAATATGTCATAGAAACGTGACAATTTGTTCGCATTATCATCCTCATACATATCAAAATTTAATCCAGGCTCATATATACCCGCGAAACCATCGTAGCCATCAAGACGAACCGGAAGACCATCATCCCAGGCACCCTCGTTGGCGATCGCTGCACCTCGTAAAATCAGGCTGCCTTCACCATCCTCCATACTTACAGTGAGATAATATTCTCTACCTTCTTCCAAATCCAGTAGTGCATTCAAAGGTACCAGGTATCCGGGTTCATCCGTACCGGACACAAAACTGCCTGCTAATGTGCCCAGAGCGAGGATTTCTTCGCTATCCGGTTGAGATGCGATCCCGAACAGCAGAGTTTTTTCGCTTGGTTCGTTTGGAGGGATAGTACTTAAACTCACTTCGGTAAGAAAACCATCAACTGGCGACGTAAAACTCACCAGATTTGGATTTATTGAATCAATTAATACATCTCTCAGTGCTATGGATTCGAGGTGGATTTGATCGTTTTGGATGATCAATTCCAGTTCGCCATTCAAACTGATAGGACCTTGATCTGGAGGCAGGCTTAGGTGAACAAAATACTGTTGGTTTACCACCAGATCCAAGGGTTGTTCAAAAACAGCTGATATGAGATTGTTGTCTTGAGAATCTCCAGGCTGGTATTCAAAATCCATTTTGACTGAAGCTGACCCCCCCCCACCACCGGGTATCTCAGAAACTCTCAGTTTTAATGTTTTCTCCCCAAAGTTTGCTTGTGGATCAACTGCCTTGTATACCTGGATCTCTGAGATTTCACCACTTTGTTTTGCTGTAAAACTACTAAAAAATGGGATTTCTTGACTGATCTGATAATTATAGGGATAGGATATTTGTTGGATAAATTCGCCACCATCCGATTGGATTGGCAGACTGATCGGACCGGGAATATTCTGATAAATCCAGCGCGACGCTTCTACACGCGTAATTGGTCGGGAATAGATGTTCGAAAACGAAAAGGCGTATATTGCCGTTGCGATTAATACCCCACCTCCAATGAGGATTGCCAATGGTCGCGTCCATCTGGTCTTTTTTGTGCTCCGGGGTTCTACAATCGCTTCTCGCTCCTCAATTGATGAGTTCGATCCTGGAGCACTTTCTTTCTTACCCAAATCATATAAACGAATAACAGCCCAAGCAGCAAAAATCGCCAGGATGGGATATATCAGCAGCTGGTAGCGCATCGAAGGATTGAATATCAGTGATTGCCAGACAAAGATCAGTGCCGTCCAACCCCACAACAATATTTGCTTCCGCCATTCTCCTTTAATCATCCGCCAACCAGCCCATAGGAAACCAGCCCAAGCCAGAAGACCCATCGGTATTCCCATCCCCCACTTGACCATATTTTCCCAAGCAAACCAAATTGGGCGCCGGGCCCACTGAAGGGCTGGTGGAAAATCCACATCCCCACTGGCCTGAGTTTGTAATTCCCTCAAATTGCTCACCCAGGATGGATTTGGAGTTATGCCGAAGAATCCCGGACCGCTAAATGCCATCGGCTGGAATATCCGAAATACAAGCAAGCTGCTTAAACCAGCGATGATTAAATATCCAAACGCTTCCAGCACGAAGCGTCGTTGAGCCGATACTTTAAGGCTGGAAAATCGAATAATCAAAGCTCCTGGCAACAATAGCGCCAGAGGGGCTGCACTCACTTTCGAAGAAGCTGCTAGACCTAATGCAACTCCAAATCCTAAGGCGAGTGTAAAAAAAGGGTTTTTTACAAATTCGATCAGGTGATTAGATATATTTTTTTTCTCTGGATCTTCGGTGGTCGTCTCATCCGCATGTGGCTTTGATTGTTCATCCTGAGATTGAGAGTCGTCACCAAGGGAAGCTTCTATCGGATCGTATGCAATTCTCACTGCAAAATATACTGCCACCATTGAGAATAAGGTCGTGAAAGTATCTACGGTGAAGAAGTGGGATTGTTGTATTTGAAGCACTGCAAACGCAGAAAAACTTGCGGCGAGCAGACCAACCTTTTTATTGTAGGCTTTTGATCCGACGAGATAAATAAATAGAACCGTCAAAAGGTCTGCGAAGGCTGAAAGAAATCTACCAACGTTGGTCATTTCATTAAAACCGGAATGCCCGTAAACCCATTCAACAGCATAGCGCGCAAGATATAACGGCAAGGTGCCATAAACATAAAAACCATGCCCTTGATTGTGCGGATTTAAACTTGAGTTGGCCGAATCCCAATATTCACCCAGATTGGAAACTGGGAAGATATCCGTTCCTACCCAGATCAAAAAGCGTTCATCGGGATGCAGGTATTGGTATTCTCCCCATAATAAGCCTCTAAATCGCAGGAAGGCTGCCGCCATAAGGATTAAAGTCAGCAATACACCGAAAATAATAAGATTTCGGTTGCTTTTCGATGGCGAGGTGTTATCAGAGATAGGATTGTTCAAGATGATCTACATCCCTAACTTGTTAGTCTGCAAACACAAAATATTGGAAAAAATCCTTTTCCATATTCTCGGAGGAATACCGCTGCACAATACCTTCAGGGTAAAGGGATTGCAGAGTAACCAAGGCGTCAGCATCATCAATTTTAACGATGAATATTTTTGGTCCAGAAGCTTCCAATGTCTTTGGGAGATCATCTGGCCAAATCGCAAAATCTCTTGTCGGAAAACCTGCATTAATTCCCACTAAGCGAGTGTCAACCCAGTGAGGATAAGCGACCACAAAGGCGTTCTCCTGGGAACCAATTGAATCCGTAAAATCACGGATCGCGTCACCGATCTCACTGGTATTCCATGCTGATTGGTTATAGTTCTGCTGATATTGATTGAAGACCAAATCATAATTTTGGAATCCAGACCAGAACAAAAATATTAATCCAACGGTCCAGACTAGAACTTTATTGAGTGGTTGTGAAATCCTGGATTCAATTCCGGATAAAAATCCATCAAAGGATAGACCAATTATAAGGAAAACAGGCACTAAAGCACCAGCAGTTCGATTCAATGTTGGATTTTCTGATGGAAAAGCCAAAGAAAGAATGGATGGTAGCATCAATAAAGGAACGGATAGAACCAGGAACAGGTCAAGCCAAATGTGGCGTCGCAAATAACGGATCACCAGTAAGATGATACCAACAAAGAACAAAGCTGCGGAGACTACATCCAGTGCAGGACGGTGGGGTACGGATACCGGCCAAATCTCCCCATTACTCCAGAAAAACATAGTCACTGCATTCCACAAATTTCTGAAGAAGATTAACCCTGCGGGACCAGGGAGTGGACTCTCGATACTTCCAAATCGGGTGAACGCCCGGTAGCTAAACAGCTCTGGATTTTCAAGCCAAAACCTCAATAATGGTAAGAAAGCGATCAACGAAACCAGGATTAATATCAGCAATTGGAATCCGGTTTGTTTGCGAAATCCTTTCGATTGAGAATGGATTAAATATAATCCTACAGCTATCAAAACCACAAAAGGTGCTATTCGGAAGGGTGTATAGCCATGTAAACCTATACCAAGAAATAAACCAGCCAATATGAAATCATTATGATTAGAACGGCGCAGCCCTCTGATCAAAAAGTAAATCGCAGGAGCGACAAATAGTGGATATAAAGAGAAGCGCAGGCCAACCCTGGATATGATGTTTGGCCAATAAGCGATTCCTGCGAAGATGGTTGCGATCAATGCTGCCCTTTTATTTGAGATTTCAACCCCCAATAGGTAAATGAATGGCAGTGTGATCAATCCAGCCAGGATCGTTCCAATCTTCAAGCTATTGAAAGAGAAACCAGTTCCAAATAACTTGATCACAATGGCTGTCAGATACATCTGGAATCCTTCACGACCGGTATTCCTTGGAAAAAATACGCTCAACTCGCCGTTAAGAACATCCCAAATGTCTAATATTTTCTCAGCATGATCGCTTACCATCTCAGGGGGAACGCTTCCAAATCGATAGAAGCGAAAGAAAATCACGATAGCAGCGAAAAAAATCAGCAGTATGGACCAACTCGAAATTTTGAAATCCCAATCACGGTTTGTGAACAATCGTGTGGTTCTGATTAAGATGCTCTTGTGGTCAACTTTACTTGGCTGCCAAAATCCGATCATGATAAAGACAATGGCACTTATCCACAGCAAGAAATTGATCAAAGTAAAACGATTTCCGCCCAAAGTAAGAAATGCCAGCATGCTGAAAACCGCACCTGCAATCAAATAAATCCAGCGCACCTGCATTTGATCGATTACTTTTCTAACAACCGGATAGTCTGGTAATATCCAATCCTTTCGGAAATTCGCCCAAATAACCCAGGCTGCGGCAAACAAATATATTCCACAACCCAAACCCCAGGTCCGTTCAGGACCTGGTTCAAGGGAAATTTGTGCTGCCAGGGCCAATCCCAATGCGACTATTGCGCGCCAGGGAAAAACGAAGTCTCGACCTGCAATATTTTCAACTGGTTGCACAGGAAATTGTTCATCAATTGGAGAAAATTCTTGTCCGGGTTTGGTGAATTCTAGTTCATTAGTTGGTACTGGTTCACCATCCCGCTCTACCTCCAGCGGTGGAATTGGTGGAGGTGCTCCCCGCCATGGAGTTAATAAAGCTTTTACGTAATCGAGAACGGTTAACTCATCGCTCATGATTTTACCGCCAGAGCGATCATGCTTTCACCCATTCGCAGGGGGATGACACTCAAACCAAGAACTGCCTGTACTCCACCCGGCGCTCCAAACAACACCTTCTGGATTGATGCTGGCAACCAGGTGACATATGGGGCATCCCATAACCCATCAGAGTACACCTTTCTAGGTTTAAGATGGTTTATCCGCAATGAATTGATCCACTTATCAGGCGACCACAAGCTGATATGGGTTGGATCCTGATATCCAATCCATCCACTTTTCTTAGCCGACCGGGCGATCGAAGCTGTGTTTGGTGTAGCCAGCAACAGCAGCCCACCTGGAACAAGAACCCTGCTGATTTCCGCAATAGCACACTCAGGATCAGATAAATGCTCCACAACATGTTTAGCAATCACTACCTGAAAAACCTCATCCGGAAATACTCCTAGATCTATCGCAGATAGGAGCAGAAATTTTCCTTCAGGCACATTCTTGCTGGCCTCAAAAAGCGCCCATGGGTTGATATCGGTGCCATAAACATCGTAATGATCCACCAGCCATTCCAACAGATGACCCAAACCACAGCCAATTTCCAACACACGCCCCGAACGCGGTCCATATTTACGAACTAATTTTGCATAATAACGGTTAGACCACCAATATTGACTGTACCGATCAAATGAAACCTCAGCATATGCTTCGGATGAGAAATAATCTTGGTTAAATTTAGACTGTTCCTCGGGGATTCTGTCGATCGTAACCTAATTTTATCTTGGTTCAGGGATGTTCAATAGATAGATTTGGGAATATTAATGCTGGAGAAGTTGATTAAATAAAGTCTCGTATTGTTCAGCGATGGCACTCGGAGAAAATCGAGTTTTCACAGCTTGCGGATCGCCACCGTAACCATTTGGGTGATCGAGGATTTCGATCAGCGCTTGAGACAAAGCCGGTGCATTCCGGGGTGGCACGGTGCGCCCCATTCCGGTCATCTTTACTGGCTGGCGAACGCCTGGTAGATCGGTCGAGATCACAGGCGTCCCGCAAGTCATTGATTCAACCTGAACCATTCCAAACGACTCTGTGCTGTTTATACTTGGAAGTACCGTAACTTCAGCTTCATGAAAGAACGCAGAAAATTCTTTGGAAGGCAGTACACCAAGAAATGTCCAGTGATCACCCAGTTCTTCAATTAGAGGCGCTAATTTTTGGGAATAAGTATCTTCACCCAGGACATCTTGATATTGACCGGCGAAGAGTACGCGCGCATTTGGATATTTCTCAAGAACCTGTGGCAAAGCTTTCACCAGAAATTCGACACCCTTTTCAGTTGCTAATCGGGATGCCATCCCGATAATCCTTTGCCCATCTTGGATGGAATTTTTCTCGCGGAAGGCAGCCAGGACAGTTGGATCGATCTCATTTAATTCGATGGGTGGTGGGATCGCATGAACTTTTCCCATATAGTTAGATAGAAATGGTGAATTTTCAGCATAATCAAGTGTATTGGTGACGATCGCATCCGCGTATCTCGCTGAAACAAAATTGGCAAAGTGCGATCCCTGGTTAGCAAGATAATGAATTATTCCCTCCGGCAGCTGCAGATCGCAATGGTAAGTCAAAACACATGGTTTGCGTAAAATTCTGCTGATGGTCGTCATCACAGCCGCATCAGGTTGGGGTACATGAGAATTGACGATGTCTACCTGGCGGATTATTTTCCATGCCCAAATTGGCATGCTTGGCATAATGACACCCTTGCTGACTCTGAACATCACCCAAGGTCGTATTATCTGTACACCATCCTGGTATTCATCAGCTGGAAGAGAAGCGTCAAATCGGGATGTCAATACCGTGACATGATGCCCTCGCTCTGCTAGGGCACGAGCTAAACGCTCAGTATAAATCGTCAGGCCAGAATAATGTGGTCTGTAATACATTAACGAAATCAGGATTTTCATCTTATGGATTTAAATTAAAAATGCGTACATTTCGCAGGTGCTGATACAAACCAGATATCGATTCACCGTCCCTAAAAAACGCATACATACCAATGACCCCGGTGAAGCTTATGCTGATGAAGTGGGATACAAATGCAATTGCTAATCCCGCAGAAGTCGATAAGCCTAGCAATGAAAAAGCCCCAACCATCGCTACTTCATATACTCCTAAACCAGCAGGCGCTGAAGGTATCGCGATTCCGAGAGAGACCACTCCAAGAATAAATCCAACCATCCAAAGTTCTATGTCTACTCCAAAACTTTGAGACAAGAAAATTAATTCTAACCCACCAAAAAACCAGCTCAGTACCAATAGAATTATGCTCAATAAAAATTGATCCAGACTGGCTAATACGCCGAGTCCAGCTAATAAGGAATCAATTCTTGGGACGATACGATCCCTGATAAAGAATCTTTGCAAGCTGAAATCGTCTAGTTTGGATTTTATCCATTGACGATTGCGAGCTAATACGTACATTGTTAATAACCCGATCATTACAAAGACGAGGGCGGAAATCGCGATCGCTTGACCACCATATATCTCGAACACATAGGGGAGAGTCGCTAAAAACAGAGCCGCGGCGATGGCTATATCGAATATGCGTTCGATAACAATGGTTGATAATACGAAAAATCCACTTAATTCTGTTGTTTGGGAAAGCATGAAAGCTCTCCCTAATTCGCCTAAACGGAATGGGAAAATATTATTAAGTAAGTATCCTTCATTTAATGTCAGGTATACGCGACCATAATTCACTTTTTTCTGCAGCAAGATCATCCATGCCAATGCCCGCAGTCCCACACTAACCATAAAGAACAACAATGCTGGGAAGAACCAAGACAGATTGATTTGTGAAATGGCTTGTAGTATTTCAGACCAGTTTGAGAATCGGATAAGCAGTAAAACAGCAATCGTGCTGATAATAAGACCGGGCAACCAGCGACTTATTGCACCTAGCTTTGGATGACTCGCCGCGCTCAACTTTCCTCCAACCGGAGGACTGCAAAAAATGCTTCCTGGGGGATTTCTACGTTGCCGACCATCTTCATTCGCTTCTTCCCCCGTTTCTGTTTCTCAAGAAGTTTTTTCTTGCGAGAAACATCGCCCCCATAACATTTCGCTAAGACATCTTTCCTGAGCGCTTTTACATTGGCTCTGGAAATCACTCTTCCGGATGCATACGCCTGGATTGGAACAGCAAATAGCTGTCTGGGTATTAATTGCTTTAATTTCGATATCAATGCCTGCCCTTTATGGTAGGCATTGTCACGATGCACAATAATTGCCAGTGCATCCACGGATTCGTTGTTTACCAGGATTTCTAATTTCACCAAATCATCAGCCCTATACTCAATGAAATGGTAATCGAGGGATGCATAACCTCGAGTTCTTGATTTTAGCTGGTCAAAAAAATCTACAATCATTTCAGAGAGAGGGATTTCGTAAATTAATTGAACCCGGTTTGAGGTGGGGTAATCCTGCTCGATAAAAATTCCTCTACGCTTCTTCACTAATTCCATCACAGTTCCATAAAATTCTGTTGGCGTGAAGATTTCGATCTTCATCCAGGGTTCCCGTATTTCAGATAGGTCTCCTTCTTCGGGCAGCTCAGCAGGAGAAGCAATCCGATCTACCTCCCCAGTTCTCAATACCACCTCGTATTCAACCGATGGAGCAGTAACCAATATATCCAGATCATATTCTCGTTCGAGTCGTTCTTGGATAATTTCCATATGGAACATACCCAAGAATCCGCATCGGAAACCAAAATTTAATGCTTGGGAGGTTTCGGGTTGGTAAACCAATGAGGCATCATTGAGCTGTAATTTCTCTAGTGCATCCTTCAGATCGCTGTAATCTTCACCTTCTACAGGAAAGATACCGGCAAAAACCATTGGTTTTATTTGTTGATAACCATGCAAAGGCTCAGGAGATTGAAACGCAATTGATGTCAAGGTATCTCCCACCCGACATTCTCTGACAGTCTTTAAACCCGTGGCAACGTACCCAACTTCCCCTGCAGTTAATACGCTCACTTCCTTTAGTTCAGGGACGAATATACCTGCTTCAACTGGCTTAAACTGGGATTCACTCGCCATCAGCAGCAGAGTATCATTTTTTGTTATTTGTCCATCAATCAGACGTATATACGCAACGACCCCTTTATATGAGTCGTAATGGGAATC
>DATKXE010000213.1:0-13174 GCA_035529195.1 Anaerolineales bacterium | reverse complement strand
GGGTGACCCCCCACAATGGAACTGAAACACGGTCCATACACCTACGGGTGGCAGCAGTAGGGAATATTGCACAATGGGCGAAAGCCTGATGCAGCAACGCCGCGTGCGCGAAGAAGGCCTTCGGGTTGTAAAGCGCTTTTCTGGAGGAAGAGAAAGGACGGTACTCCAGGAATAAGGATCGGCTAACTACGTGCCAGCAGCCGCGGTAACACGTAGGATCCGAGCGTTATCCGAATTTACTGGGCGTAAAGCGCGTGTAGGCGGCCGGGTAAGTTGGACGTGAAATCTCCTGGCTCAACTAGGAGAGGTCGTTCAAAACTGCCTGGCTAGAGGGCGACAGAGGGAGGTGGAATTCCCGGTGTAGTGGTGAAATGCGTAGATATCGGGAGGAACACCAGTGGCGAAGGCGGCCTCCTGGGTCGCCCCTGACGCTCAGACGCGAAAGCTAGGGGAGCAAACGGGATTAGATACCCCGGTAGTCCTAGCTGTAAACGATGTGGACTTGGCGTTGGTGGGGTCAAATCCATCAGTGCCGAAGCTAACGCGATAAGTCCACCGCCTGGGGACTACGGCCGCAAGGTTAAAACTCAAAGGAATTGGCGGGGGCCCGCACAAGCAGCGGAGCGTGTGGTTTAATTCGATGCTACACGAAGAACCTTACCCGGGTTTGACATCCAGGTGGTAGGGATCCGAAAGGTGACCGACCCTTCGGGGAGCCTGGACAGGTGCTGCATGGCTGTCGTCAGCTCGTGTCGTGAGATGTCCGGTTAAGTCCGGTAACGAGCGCAACCCTTGCTGTATGTTATACGTGTCATACAGGACTGCCGGTTTAGTGCCGGAGGAAGGCGGGGATGACGTCAAGTCAGCATGGCCTTTATATCCGGGGCTACACACACGCTACAATGGCCAGTACAACAGGTTGCAAAACCGCGAGGTGGAGCCAATCCCCAAAACTGGCCTCAGTTCAGATTGCAGGCTGCAACTCGCCTGCATGAAGTCGGAGTTGCTAGTAACCGCGCGTCAGCTATAGTGCGGTGAATACGTTCTCGGGCCTTGCACACACCGCCCGTCACGTCATGGAAGCTGGCAACACCTGAAGCCGGTATCCCAACCGCAAGGAGGGAGCTGTCGAAGGTGGGGCTGGTGACTGGGACGAAGTCGTAACAAGGTAGGTGTACCGGAAGGTGCGCCTGGATCACCTCCTTTCTTGGAGCTACGAGCTCCCTGCCAGCACCCTCGTGGTGCAGCTGGGCGCTCTACTCCTTACCCCCCCCTACTTTCTCTCCTTCCTGTCACTCCTCAGTTATTAAGGTACGTAAAATAATTAATTATTGGAGTAGAACATCCGACTTGAAATCAGATAGCGAAATAATCGCACTTAAATAATAGTTTATACGGCACACTGGGAGAGGCAAGAGCAGCCCGGCAGTGAGCCGGGTTGTGTTGTGTAAATGGGACATCGCCGGGTGGTGCTGACAGCAGTGAGCGCCAGCCGGCGGCAGCCCAACAAGGCAGCCGCAACAGCACCTTAACAATTGAATAGAGAGCGCATCAACATAGTAAGATAAGAGAAGAAGTTCGATTTCTCCGCATCACGTGAGCAAGTTACTAAGGGCACACGGTGGATGCCTTGGCGCCAAACGCCGATGAAGGACGTGGGACACTGCGATAAGCCTCGGGTAGTCGTGTACAGGTGTTGATCCGAGGATTTCCGAATAGGGAAACCTGCCGCTGTGAACCAGCGGCATCCCGACCTGAACACATAGGGTCGGTGAAGGGAACCTGGGGAACTGAAACATCTTAGTACCCAGAGGAAAAGAGATTATTCCCCTAGTAGTGGCGAGCGAACGGGGATCAGCCCAAACCAGTCAGGCTTGCCTGGCTGGGGTTGTAGGGCTCGACATTTGGGAGTTACCAATCCGCCAGCTAGCAGAATGGTATGGAAAAGCCAACCATAGCGGGTGACAGTCCCGTACGCGAAAGCTGACGGACTCCCGTCGAGTACCCTGAGTACCACCGGGCACGCTAATCCGGTGGGAAGCTGGGGAGTCCACTCTCCAAGGCTAAATACGTTTGGCGACCGATAGTGAACAAGTACCGTGAGGGAAAGGTGAAAAGAACCCCGGTGAGGGGAGTGAAATAGAACCTGAAACCGTGTGCTTACAAGCAGTCGAAGGGCTAATGGCGGGTCTGTGCGCCGGTGAAAGCCGGCTGTGCGCCGCTAGGCCTGACGGCGTGCCTTTTGGAGAATGAGCCTGCGAGTTAATTTCTGTGGCTAGGTTAAGGGAGTGACACCCGTAGCCGTAGCGAAAGCGAGTCTGAATAGGGCGTCCAGTCGCTGGAATTAGACACGAAACCGAGTGAGCTACCCATGGCCAGGGTGAAGCGAGTCTAACCGCTCGTGGAGGCCCGCACCCACTAACGTTGCAAAGTTAGGGGATGAGCTGTGGGTAGAGGTGATATGCCAACCGAACTCGGAGATAGCTTGTTCTCCCCGAAATAGCTTTAGGGCTAGCGTCATGCGTTCAGTAACGGAGGTAGAGCACTGGATGGGCTAGGGGGCTTACTGCTTACCGAACCCAACCAAACTCCGAATGCCGTTACTCCAGAGCATGGCAGTCGGACTACGGGAGATGAGTTTCGTAGTCGAGAGGGAAAGAGCCCAGACCATCGGCTAAGGTCCTCAAGTCTAGACTAAGTGGGAAACGATGTGAGACTACTGTGACAACCAGGAGGTTGGCTTAGAAGCAGCCACCCTTTAAAGAGTGCGTAACAGCTCACTGGTCAAGTGGTCTTGCGCGGAAAATTTAACGGGGCTAAGTCTAGCACCGAAGCCATGGGTCTCTTCTCTGCTTCGGCAGTGAAGGGGCAGTAGGGGAGCGTTCTGTCTGCTGTGAAGGTCGACCGGAAGGACGGCTGGAGCGGGCAGAAGTGAGAATGCAGGCATGAGTAGCGTAAAACACGTGAGAACCGTGTTCGCCGTAAGTCTAAGGTTTCCGACGGCAGGTCAATCCGCGTCGGGTTAGTCGGTCCTTAGCCGAGGCCGCAAGGCGTAGGCGATGGACATCCGGTCAACATTCCGGAACCACCCTGGTTGAGCGATGGAAGGACGCAGTTTGGTAAGCCAGCCTGCGATTGGTTGTGCAGGTGTAAGTGTGTAGGCGTTGACGCCGGCAGGTAAATCCACCGGCTGAGCTGAGGCACGAATGCGAGCCCCTGAGGCAGAAGTGGTTTAGCCAAGCTGCCAAGAAAAGTTCCTAAGCTTTGAGACCTGGGTGACCGTACCGCAAACCGACACTGGTAGACGGGTAGAGTATACCAAGGCGAACGGGAGAACCTTCGTTAAGGAACTAGGCAAATTAGCCCCGTAACTTCGGGAGAAGGGGTGCCCTCAGACGTGATACCGCTGGCCGGTTTAGCGTCAGAGGGTCGCAGTGAAATGGCTCTGGTGACTGGTTAACAAAACCACAGGTCTCTGCGAAGCCGTAAGGCGACGTATAGGGGCTGACGCCTGCCCAGTGCCGGAAGGTTAAGGGGTGGGGTTATCCTCGCTTCGGCGTGGAAAAGCTCTGAACCGAAGCCCCGGTGAACGGCGGCTGTAACTATAACAGTCCTAAGGTAGCGAAATTCCTTGTCGGGTAAGTTCCGACCCGCACGAACGGCGTAACAATCGGAGCACTGTCTCAACGAAGGACCCGGTGAAATTGAACTACGCGTGAAGATGCGCGTTACCCGCAGCAGGACAAAAAGACCCCGTGGAGCTTTACTGCAGCTTGGCATTGCGTTTGGGCATGGTTTGTGTAGCATAGGTGGGAGGCCGTGAAACTGGGGCGTCAGCCTCGGCGGAGCCGCCCGTGAAATACCACCCTGACCCTGTCTTGACCCTAACCCCACACCGTTAGCCGGGTGGGGGACCGTGCCTGGTAGGCAGTTTGACTGGGGCGGTCGCCTCCTAAAAGGTAACGGAGGCGCCCAAAGGTTCCCTCAGGCTGAATGGAAACCAGCCTAAGAGTGTAAAGGCATAAGGGAGCTTGACTGCAAGACCAACGCGTCGAGCAGAGACGAAAGTCGGGCTTAGTGATCCCACGGTTCCGTGTGGAAGGGCCGTGGCTTACCGGATAAAAGCTACCCCGGGGATAACAGGCTGGTGAAGTCCAAGAGTCCATATCGACGACTTCGCTCGGCACCTCGATGTCGGCTCATCGCATCCTGGGGCTGTATAAGGTCCCAAGGGTCGGGCTGTTCGCCCGTTAAAGCGGTACGCGAGCTGGGTTCAGACCGTCGTGAGACAGGTCGGTCTCTATCCGCTGTGGGCGCAAGGGACTTGCGGAGAGCTGCCCCTAGTACGAGAGGACCGGGGTGGACAGACCGCTGGTGTGCCAGTTGTCGTGCCAACGGCATCGCTGGGTAGCTATGTCTGGCAGAGATAACCGCTGAAAGCATCTAAGTGGGAAACTCGCTCCTAGATCAGGTCCCTCATCCCTGGCTTGCCAGGGAGTAAGGCCGCAGGTAGACTACCTGCTTGATAGGCGGCAGGTGTAAGCGCAGCAATGTGTTCAGCCAAGCCGTACTAATGGCCGAGGACTTGCCCCCCTGGTGCGGAGAACTCGAACTCCTTCCTTATTCACCGCTCTTCTATTCAATATCGCAATTCGTAAAAAAGTCTCTTGGTGATCCGTGCGGCGGAGGTACACCCGGTTACATCCCGAACCCGGTAGTTAAGCCCGCCAGCGCCGATGGTACTGCCCCGGTAGCGGGGTGGGAGAGTAGGTCATTGCCAAGGGACTTTTTTTGGTTAATCACTTGAATTGCGATAGATTCTTGGAACCCTGGCAGCTAATCCACAAACAACCTCATAATTGATCGTCCCCCATAAGTCCGCTACCTGCTCAGCTGTGATTTGAGAATCACCTTGTGAGCCGATAAGTACTACCTCATCCCCAGGATTTGCTTCTGGTACCTCATCCAATTGAATTATCACTTGATCCATGCACACCCTACCGATAACGGGTACCCGCTTTCCACCTACCAGGACTTGGTTTCCGGCAGCACGCCTAAAACCATCTGCATAACCAACCGGCACCGTCCCAACCCTCTCATTCTTCCGGGTGACATACTCATGCCCGTAGCTTACTCCACTGCCAGGGGGCAAGGTTTTTACCTGGCTAAGGACCGCTTTCCAACCCAATGCCCCTTGAAACTCACCCGGTAAAGGACGCTCATCTGATGGATGTAATCCGTAAATCGCGATCCCTGGACGGACAATGTCGAATCGAGAGGCAGGCCGAAATAAAGCCGCAGCTGAATTGGCGGCATGCACCAGAGGGGGTTTTATACCAGCTGCTGCCAGTGATTTAAGAACCTGCATAAATTCAAGTTCTTGCGCTTCAGCTGAGGACTGGTTTCGCTCATCAGCGCGAGCAAAATGTGTAAATATTCCCTCAAAAGTTACCGAGTGGGCATTGCTAATCTCCACTGCAAGCGATAACGCATTTTCTGGCGCAACACCCAAACGGCTCATGCCAGTATCGACTTTGAGGTGGACTTTGGCTGCGAAATGAGCATCTTCCGCAAAATGCGAAACCAGTTGAAGCTGCTCTCTATTCCATAGGGTGAGGGAGATTCCATTGGCAATAGCTTCCTCAAGGTTCTCTCGAGAGGAATAACCCATTACCAGTATTGGGCAATTAATCTGAGCGGCTCGAAGTTGGAGCGCCTCTTCAACTCGCGCAACACCTAACCATTTTGCCCCGCCACGCAAAGCTGCCAGAGCAGCTGGTATGGATCCATGCCCATATGCGTTGGCCTTTACCACAGCCATCACCTGTACGCCGGACCGATCCTTGATTAATGAAACATTATGCGCGATTACATCAAGGTCAACTTCGATCCAAGTGGAATAGTAGTCTTTAGTCTTCATGCTTTGGGAAAATCCTATCATGAAGCAGGGAGATAAAATGGTCAGCTTTCCTCCCTGTACCATCCTTGATCTGAGCCACACAAGAAAAACCTGAAGCAGAAATTATTGCCTGATCAGGAGCTTGGCGAACCTGAGGAAACAAGGAGAGTTCTCCGATTTCCATCGATAAATCGTAATGTTCTGCTTCGTAGCCAAACGCCCCTGCCATACCACAACACCCTGCATCGATAATTTCCACCGGGAAGCCGAACTGTTCAAGCAGCTCGACAGTAGCCTGCACCCCAATTGGAAAGCCATCTGCTGCAGGAGGTTGAGTTTTCTTATAGCAATGACCATGGAGGATTACTCTTTGATTAATCGGAGGAAAACCATTAGAAGAGTTGTCTATACGCAAGTATCTAGGTTTTTCATCTCCACCAGGCCGGATTAAGAATTCATCAATCATGAAAGCGCGTTGTGCAATCGAATCTACATCGCCCTGATTGGGGAAGAAATCAGGATATTCATCCCGCAGGGTATAAATCTCTGATGGTTCGATTCCAATAATAGCATGCTGCCCATCCTGATCGAGCTTATTGATTGCATGGATCACTTTTCGAGCATGCTGCCGAGCAGACCGTACGAACCCTTTTGATAATTTTGTCCTTCCCGAACCAAGCACCGGGATTACACGGACTTTACAACCAGCAGCTGATAATACTTTCCAGGCCGCGATACCGATTTCGGGTTGGTAATACTCAGTAAATGGATCAAGGAGAAATAGTACTTCTTCTTGAGGCTCCTCTTGGGGTGAATGCAATTGATATTCACCCAGCTGAGATCGCATTGTGCCAGAATCACAAAGCATAGGCAAGCTGCGTTTACGCGATACTCCAAGCCAGTCCTCCCCCACTCCAAATTGATGTTGATTCTCCAAAAGATAATTTGCTAGCGGTTTAAATAGAATTGCAAATTGGCTAATGATATCGATATACGCAAAAAGATAATCTCGCAGCGGATGCCGATGCGTTAACCCTAGTTGATAATATTGTTCAAGAAATTCATATTTCATCTTGGCCATGTCTACTGCTGAAGGACATTCGGATTTGCAGCCCTTACAAGCGAGGCATAGGTCGAGAGCCTGGTAAACATCTGCAGAGGATATCTTTTCGTCGCTCGATAATCCGATTGTCAACAAAGCACGAAGCAAATTCGCACGACCTCTCGTGCTGTGCATCTCCTCCCGAGTGGCCTGGAAAGATGGGCACATGACTCCATCTAATTTTCGGCATACTCCTGCCCCGTTACACATCTCAACCGCACCAATAAATCCGTTCTGGCTGGAGAAATCTAGAACAGTTTGCCTATTCTCAACGGAATAGCGACTACCATAACGAATGAATTCATCCATCCGTGAGGGATTTACGATCTTGCCCGGATTTAATAGACCCAGGGGATCGGCAGCATATTTCAACTCCTGAAATGCCCTGATAATATCTGGACCGAATACCCTTTCCAGCCATTCCGAACGCGCTATACCATCCCCATGTTCTCCACTAGGAGCGCCTCCCAAACGTGAAATCAAGTTGATCGTTTCATCCGCGATATCTCGCATCATCTCAACACCAGCGCTCGTTTTTAGATTGACCAACGGGCGCATGTGTAAACATCCAGCGGAAGCATGGGCATAAAAATCACCCTTTGTTCCATATGCAGAAAGTATGGCGCTAAATTCTGTTACAAATTCACTCAGTTTGTTGACTGGGACCGATACATCCTCAACAAAAGGTATTGGCTTCATATCACCGGGTATGGACATTAATATACCCAAACCAACTTTTCTGACATTCCAAATTTGCGTTTGGAGGTGTTCGCCTTCTGCAATTAAGGACGGGGATTTGGTTAGTGCAGCTGCTTTATGCGCTAAATCTTTCAATTCACTGAACTGTTCGCCCGAGAATTCAACTGCGAGCAGATTTGGGAATCCATGGTCGGGACTAATTAATCCATCAAGAACTGAAATCTGTTTTGCATAGGCAGGGATCGTTCTTGCCAATTTGACCATATTGGATGGGATCAGCTCAATTGCTGAAGGCTGCATCTCCAGCAAGCCAGCAACTGCATCACACGCGGAAATGAGATCAGCAAAAGAAAGTAAAACCAAGCAGGTAAATTGTGCCTTGGGAACCAATCTTATCTTCGCCCTGCGAATAACACCCAAACTTCCTTCCGATCCTGCCATGATAGTAGCAAGGTTCATTGAACCAGGTCTCACAGGAGGATAAGGAAGGTTATCTGATGGATTGGCTTGACCGGGAGCTGCCCATTGAGGGGGTCGAGATGGAGACCAGGGAAGTAAGTAATTGAGATTGTATCCACTAGCTCTCCGCCATGTTTTAGGCCAATTAGTAATAATTTTATGAGCATAATTTTCCCGAATTGACAAAACTGCTCGATAAATATCTCCCTCCCGGGTAGGTAACGCTGACCTGCGTTTAGCCTCGCTCATATCTAATTCAGTAAAATCCGCCAATGAACCATCAGAAAGGTTCATCTCGAGTGATAGCACATGGTCAGCGGCCATTCCGTAACGAATTGAATGAGCACCCGTAGCATTGTTACCGATGATTCCGCCAAAAGTTGCACGCTCTCCAGAAGCTGGATCTGGTCCAAACTGCAGTCCAAATTTTTCGACGGAACGATTTAATTCAGCCAATATCAAACCTGGTTCAACTATTGCACTCCTCTCTTCAGGATTTATCTCGATAATTTTATCGAGATAGCGAGAACAATCGATAATAAATCCTGGCCCAATTGCTTGTCCCGCAAGACTGGAACCGGATCCACGCGGGAGGACAGGTACATTGAATTCGTCGGCTGTCTGCAGAAAAGTTGAAATATCATCAACATTTTTCGGAAAAAATACTCCTAAAGGCTCAACTTGGTAGATAGAAGCATCCGTGCTGTACAAAACCCGGGTTACCTGATCCGTTCTGATCTCCCCTTGAACTGAACCGGTGAGTGAATTTACGAAATCTGGTAGAGTTTTGGAAGCTTGATTCGACAATGTGGATTATATTTTCGGTCGATAATTATCAGGTATGGAAAATTGATATTCTTACTATGGTAGAAACTATATAATACCTCAAAGATCATTCACAGATGATATTCACATTGACCGAAGAATTAATTTGGGATAAACTTCCTCAAAATGACGAGAACAACTTTCAAGTCAAGGCAACTCTGAATCAGTGGATAGGAACAAATTCCACAGGAGAACCTAAATTCGATGAGTATCAGTCAGCTGGCTAGGTCGATTGTTGATTCACCCACCTTACGACTCAATGAAGAAGCACGTTTGCTTCGGGAACGCGGCTTGCCGGTCATTCACCTCGGAATCGGAGAACCGAAGAACAAAACACCTTTCACAGCGATCCTGGGGGCTGCAAATAAGTTAAATTCTGGTGATGTCAAATATACTCCCACGGATGGAACTCCCTCCTTAAAAAAAGCTATCATCAAATATACTGAAGAGAATTACAACCGAATCGTGGATCCGGAAAACATCCTTGTCACCAATGGAGCCAAACAATCCCTGTTTAATCTCATATTCAGTTTGGTCGATCCCCAAGATGAAGTCATAATCCCGGCACCTTATTGGGTGAGCTACCCGGAGATGGTAAAAATGGCTTATGGAGCGCCAATTATCGTCACACCCAAGGATGGTAGTTTCTACCCCAGGATGGAGGATATCCTTGAAGCGGTGACTTCTTACACCAAGGTGATTATCATTAATAGTCCCAATAATCCTTCCGGTATGATATTCCCGGAGGATTTCATCCAAGAAATCGTTGAGTTTTGTGAATCCAAAGGTATCTACCTGATCATGGATGACATTTATCACCGACTAGTTTTTGATGGTGGAAAAGCTAGTCCAGGGTACCAATTCACCCATAATGACATTGAAACCACGAAAGTTATCGTCACCAATGGTGTCTCAAAGGCTTATGGTATGACTGGTTTCCGGATTGGATGGGTGATCGCCAGCCGCAGATTAGTTGAAGTAATGACCAACGTCCAGGCACAGATGACATCAAGTCCAGCGACCATCTTACAATCTGCTGCTGAAGGTGCTCTCAATGGAATTCAGAGCTATGTGGAGAGCCTGAGACTAACCATCGAAAACAATCGCAATGTGGTGATGCAAGAATTAAGATCATTTAATGGCATCCGGGTAAATAAACCTCAGGGAACATTTTATTGTCTTCCTGATTTCCGAGCATACCGAGAAGACTCTGTCGATCTCGCTGATTTCCTGCTCAAGAAAGCACTCGTGGTTACAGTTCCTGGAATTGAATTTGGGATTGAAGGACACCTGCGGATCAGTTACTCCGGGTCTGTTAAAGATATCACCGAGGGGATTGCCAGGATGAAATGGGCTCTGGATCCTGAATCTCCCCGCGAAATTTACATCGGCGATCGCAAGATGATCAGGGATTGGTTATGAATAATCTACTCAATATCGAAACGCCGGCAGAACATCAAGCGCATGAATTAAAGAGTGATTATGGTCTAAAAAACCACGGAATAAGTAATCTAAGGACTGCCTATTGGAATCTTCCCACAGAAGCACTATATGAGGAGATCATTTTTCGAAGCGAAGGTAAGCTATCTCACCAAGGACCGATTGTAGTAAACACCGGTAAACATACCGCCCGAGCCGCGAATGATAAATTCATCGTTCGTGAAGCTGAAACTGAAGGGCATATATGGTGGGGAGAATATAACCGACCATTTGATGCAGAAAAATTCGAAACCCTATTTGCTCGATTACAAGGATTTCTTCAGGGGAGAGACCTCTTTATCCAGGATTGTTATGGTGGGGCTGATCTCAATTATAAAATCCCGATCCGCATCATCAGTGAATATGCCTGGCACAGTCTATTTGCACGAAATATGTTCATCCTACCGGAAACGAATGAGGAATACCGCCGGCATTTCCCAAAGTTCACCGTGATGTGCGTGCCTTCCTTCCAGGCTTACCCATCGATTGATGGTACTCCAACAAAGACCTTTATTGCTTTAAGCTTCGAAAAAGGACTCTGCATCATAGGAAATACGGCCTATGGGGGCGAGATCAAGAAATCGATCTTCTCAGTCCTCAATTATTTGCTGCCCTTACAAAACGTCATGACCATGCATTGCTCTGCCAATGTTGGTGATGATGGAGATGTAGCTTTATTCTTCGGGCTTTCCGGTACTGGAAAAACCACCTTATCTGCTGATCCTGAAAGAAAATTGATTGGTGATGACGAACATGGATGGAGCGATGAAGGTGTTTTCAACTTCGAAGCCGGGAGCTATGCAAAAGTGATCCAACTTTCCCCCAGTGCAGAACCTCAAATCTTTGCCTGCACCAGAAAATTTGGAACAATTCTTGAAAATGTAGTTTTCGATCCGGTGACTCGCTTGATCGACCTTGATGATGAATCAATAACAGAGAACACGCGTGCCTCTTATCCTTTAGAATTTATCGATAACGCCATCTTAGAGAAGAAAGCTGGCCATCCGACCAATATTATCTTGCTAACTTGTGATGCCTCAGGAGTGATGCCGCCAATTGCTCGACTTTCAATAGATCAAGCGCTTTATCATTTCATATCTGGTTATACTTCTAAAGTTGCCGGTACTGAGATTGGATTAGGCCAAGAACCAGAAATAACCTTCAGCACCTGTTTTGGTGCACCTTTTATGGTCCACCATCCGGACTATTATGCTGATTTGTTGAGGAATAAAATTGAGCGATACGGAGTAACCTGTTGGCTTCTAAATACAGGTTGGGTGGGCGGACCCTATGGGATTGGAAAGCGGATCAGCATCAAATACACCCGTGCAATGCTCAAAGCAGCCCTTTCTGAGGCCTTGAATGATGTTAGCTACACCAGGGATCCAATATTTAGATTTGAGGTCCCAAATCACTGCCCAGACGTGCCCGATGATGTCCTTAATCCCTCACTAGCCTGGCCAAGCGAGAAAGAATACACAACCAGGTATCACGATCTTGCCGCCCGTTTCATTGACAATTTTCGAAAATTTGAGGATCAGACAGATGCAGCTATCAAAGCATCGGGACCAATTATCTGATCACAATGCCCAAGCCAGCATGATTCCCAGAACTGCAATAATAACACCTAGATGGAGCAGAATATTCGTTTCAACAAGCACTCCACCTGCAGGGAAAAATTGCAGGATAGCATTGATCAGAACCAACAATATGCCAAATGCCGGCAGCAATCCCTTGCGATGAGCAAGGAATTCAGCTGCTGCGTCTAGAAATCGGTTGAATAATCGCAACATAACTTTTTCTTCTTGCCTATTTATTTTGGACGATAAAGGGGGTATAACGAGCCACCAAGCGATTAGGGAGCATGCCTTTGATTTGGATGCCGTTTTCATCATGCTCAACCATCTCTACATGTCCTTGTTCGTGAAATTGGGAAATCAAACCACCTTCCCGGTAAGGAAGCCAGAGAGACACGGACACGAAATTTACAAATAGCATTTCATTGACCGATTTCAATAAATCGTTAATTCCTTCACCTGTCAGGGCTGAAATCGCCACTGCTTTGGGAAAT
This sequence comes from Anaerolineales bacterium, assembly GCA_035529195.1. Classification (GTDB taxonomy): domain Bacteria; phylum Chloroflexota; class Anaerolineae; order Anaerolineales; family UBA4823; genus PFL25. The sequence continues at coordinate 640 of DATKXE010000213.1, read as the reverse complement.
TCATCTAAAGATTTTCGAGCTCCATCTGTATTTTCCAAGAGATCAATCTTATTTAATGCGCTGATGACTGGAATATGATCTGCATGAATATCTTCCAATGTGTGAAAAACAGCTTTGGATTGCGCGTGTGCATTCGGATGTGTTACATCCACAACGTGAAGCAATAAATCTGCCTCTGTTATTTCTTCCAAGGTCGCCCTAAAAGCCGCAATCAGGGTTGTGGGGAGCTTTTGGATAAAACCCACAGTATCTGTGAACAATGCGATTTGACCACCAGGAAATTCGACCCGCCGGGTGGTTGGATCAAGAGTCGCAAACAATTGATCTGCAACGTAAACATCTGCTCCTGTTAAATGATTAAGCAAAGTTGATTTTCCTGCATTTGTATAGCCAACCAAAGCCACGACAGGTATTTTCGAACGTTTGCGCCGTGACCGGTATTGCTGGCGATGGGTGCGCACTTTTTCAATATGAGTCTTGAGACTGCCGATTCGGTCCCGAATTATGCGCCGGTCAACCTCCAGCTGGGTTTCTCCGGGTCCCCTTAGACCGACACCCCCAGCACCACCTGACCTGCCTCCTCCACCTCCAGCTTGTCTGGCTAAATGCGTCCAAGCTCTGGTTAAACGGGTCAAGCGAT
>DATKXE010000212.1:0-2756 GCA_035529195.1 Anaerolineales bacterium | reverse complement strand
GTGGACATGCGCACATTGATGTCCCAGCGGTACATGGTGAAAGAGATATAAGGTGTGACGATCTGCGGTACGACCGCATAAACGATCATCTGGATGCGGTTAGCGCCTGTCGCCGTAACCGCTTGCAGGGGGCCGGTTTGGATGCTCTCCACCTGCTCGGAGTAAAGCTTGGACAGTGCTGCAGTGGTATGCAAACCCAGCGCCAATGCACCTGCGAAAGGACCAATCCCAACCCAGACCACGAAGATGATCACGTAGATCAAGGGTTCGATGGAGCGGGTGGCGTTGAGCAGTGTGCGAGTTATGGTGTAGATCAATGAGCCAATCGGCAGCGCTCTTTTGGGAGTCACCCAAAGCGCTAACGCAATCCCCAGTATAGCACCCACTGCTGCTGGAATGTAAAAGGTTCTGGTCAGATCACCGAGCTGGTACAGCCAACCGATGAAGGCACCAGCCAGAGCGAAAACAGCAGCTCCAGCAAGTGCGGAAATAATGACATTGGTTAATTTCACTGCATTTGGTGACCAGCGGTCGGAGATGAATTGACCGATGCGACCTCCAAAGCTGCCCAGAACCCCACCGGCAGCCAGGGCTGCCAGGGCGGGTGTGAGCATGCGCAGTATATCTGATAATTGGTAGATGAAATTACCCAGGAAACCAAATGTGCCCAGATTATCTGCCAAGTAGGTGCCGAAAGCGAATCCAAGGTAAGCGATGAAGTTCATCGCGAAAAGCGCCAATACAGCCGCGACAGCCAGGGCCAGCATGCGGGTGATCCTCAGCGCCAGTTTTGGTTGCTCAAGTTCCTCGGGGGGGACGGCCCATTTGATGATCAACCAGATCACAAGAGCGCTGATCAGGATGCCTGCCAATACAATTAAATTATTTTCTGAAAGGTTTTCGCTGGTTTGGCCGATCCAGCGGGCAAGCTGGAGGCCGATCCCTATCCCTACCGTCCATCCTAATAGCATCAATGCAATGCTGGTCAGGGGGCTCTTTACATCCTCCATCAGGTTGCGGGCAGCCAGGAAGCTGATGAAAATGGCCAGCAGGGTGCCGAAGGTGGTCGCCAGCAGGGCCAGAAAGACGGTTTCTATAATTTTATCGATGGTGGATAATGCCAATGGAGAGAGGCGAGGTGATCCCACATTCATGCGCGAGGTGGCACGGATAGCTTGAGCCTCCTCGACCGGTTGGCGATTGGGTAATTCCGTTTTAACTGTGAACTTGCCAGCTTCATCCACTTCAAAATTACCGATCTGCAGTTTGGCGCCGCTGGGGGGGATGAAATTTACCGGTCCCCTGGTCCCTGGTGTGAAGTTGAAGCCATTGATGGTGACGAAATCTTTCGGACCCGCGCAGGGAGGGTCGACGACGAGATAGGGACCTGATTGATCAACTGTAATCTCTGGTTCACCTGCCTCTTGACAGGGCAGGTAGTACGGTACTTCGACATCCACCTCGTCCTGATCATATTCAATGATGTCCGGGTGAGCCAGGGCTCGGATGATGCGCGTGAGCTGGGTAAGGCGCTCCTCGGAACGGGTGGCTTCGAAATCCACATCCGTGACGCTGAATGCTAAAGCATAGATCAGGATCGCCGCAATGATGGCCACAAAGATCGCGATGGATCGCAGTAAAGATCGCTTTTTTTTCACGATGTCACACCTCAACCGATTCGTTCGGCTTCTTTGCCGTAGATCTCTTTGAATTTCTCGTCGTCGATCCCGCTTGGTGGCCCATCATACATCAGCAAGCCTTCGTTGAGGGCAATAGCGCGGTCAGCGTAGCGGTGCACCAGGTCCAGGAAGTGCAAACTGCATAAGATCATGACCCCATCTTCCTTGTTGATCTGTTCCAGATACTGCATGATGGTATGGGCCAGTACGGGGTCAAGGCTGGCGACCGGCTCGTCGGCCAGGATCATCTCGGGTTCCTGCACCATTGCCCGGGCGATGCCCACCCGCTGCTGCTGTCCGCCGCTCAACTCATCGGCGCGTTTATAAGCCTGGTCGGTGATACCCACCCGCTCCAGCTGATGCATGGCCAGATCGATGTCCTTTTGGGGAAATCTATTGAGCACGCTCATGAAGGGATTGACATAGCCCAGCCGGCCAGCCAGCACATTGGTGAGCACCTTGGAGCGGCTGACCAGGTTGAAGTGCTGGAAGACCATGCCGATTTTCCGGCGGATGCGCAGCATTTCATCCTGGCTGGCCTGGGTGATATCCATGCCATTCCAGATGATCTCACCGGCGGTCGGTTCGATCAGGCGGTTGATGCAGCGCAGCAGGGTGGACTTCCCAGAACCGCTCAAACCGATCACGGCCATGAATTCTCCGGGTTCAACTTTAAAGGTGACATTGTCCAGGGCCAGGACATCGCCCGGGTAAATTTTCTTAAGATTATTGATTTCAAGCATATTTTTGCTATTATATTAAGATAAGTAATTTAGTTATCGGATAATAAAATAATTACTAGATATAGTTTTGTGAAGACAACACTTTGATTGGAGAACTGATGTTTGACTGGTCTGAGAATGACTCAATTACTTTGATGTAAATCAACTCAGCTGAACAGTTACCGGCATTTCTAAATTGTTATTTTCGTTCATATAAGCCCCGGGTTGTTGAATCCCGGGGCTTATATTGTAAAAACGAAAAGATTTACTCGCCGATATTCTCCAGCGTAATGCCTTGCTCTTCCATCATAATGCGAATGCCGTCGAAGTTCTCATCGAAGATGTAATCTGCTCC
>DATKXE010000211.1:0-2751 GCA_035529195.1 Anaerolineales bacterium | reverse complement strand
ATCGTGGTCGACGTGGCCCAAATGGACAGGTTTATTTTCCAAAATCAAGTCTCTCAAGAACGAAGGGACCATCTGATCCGAGAGGTAGTTCACACCCTCTTAATTTAGCATTTTTCTCGAATGGCTGGCAGTCATGGTCCCGTTCCGGCAGCTATCGAGCGACCGATCAATACCTGCAAACTCACCTTGGCTTTTTACGATCACCGCTGGTCAAAAACACCCAAACTCCTAATCCTCACAGAAGCGGATTGTTCGCCAGTGATATGTATGGTGTTTTAGGTGATCAACATCACCGGAATGGTTTGCTGTGCGGGTTTCTTTCGCAAAAAAAACACTTCGGCTCCCTGGAAACCTGGTTGGGAGGGACTTCTCCTGCCTTGAAGATGTGGGCTAATGGCGATGGTGCCCGGTTGGATCCCGGCAGGCAGATGGAAACCGATTGGGCATGTCTCCAATTCCTGCACCTTGACAATCCGGATCCCCTGGCTCCTTATCTAGAGGCCGTGATGCGGGAGCACAATTTAGCGCCGGAAAATTTTTCCGGTACCAAATCACCAAGTGGTTGGTGCTCATGGTACCATTTTTCAGGTGAGGATTATATTGGTCGATTGAATGCTGGAGATATTCAAGAAAATCTCAAGGCTCTAAAAGATTTAAGGGAGCAAATACCATTAGAAATTATTCAAATTGATGATGGATTTGAAACTCAAGTTGGAGATTGGTTATCGTTCAATGAAGGATTCTCAGAGGGTTTGACTCCTTTGGCAAGGGAGATCAGTAATGGTGATTATTCCCCTGGTATTTGGTTAGCGCCATTTATCATGCATCCCAAATCAAGGCTGGCAAATCAGCATCCAGGATGGGTGCTGCGAAATCGTTTTGGACGTCCTGTTAATGCCGGTTTCTTGTGGAATTCCTTTACACAAGCCTTGGATTTAACTCACCCTGATGCCCAGGGATATGTGAGAGAGGTAATTCATTCAGCAACCAGTGATTGGGGTTTTCCATATTTAAAACTTGATTTCCTATACGCAGCCGCTTTGCCAGGTCGTTTTCATGATGCTACCCAAACCCGGGCTCAAGTGCTGCGCACGGGATTAGAATTAGTGAGATCAGAAGCCGGAGAGGAGGCATTCTTATTTGGTTGTGGTTGCCCGCTAGGACCAGCTATCGGCTTGGTAAATGGAATGCGTATTGGAGCCGACACTGCCCGGCGCTGGAACCCTTACTTTAAAGGGATCAAATACCTCCTCAGAAAAGAAGTCTCTTTTCCTTCAGCATTCAACGCGCTCCACAACACCCTGACCAGGGCCGATCTGCATGGTCGCTGGTGGATCAATGACCCGGATTGCTTATTGCTGCGGCCTGAAACAGAATTAACCAAAACCGAAGTAGAAACCATCGCCAGTGTGATCGCCCTGAGCGGAGGTTCCTTGATGATTTCGGATCATGTCCCGGATTTATCCCCAGAGAGATTGAATATCTTAAAAGTCCTGCTGCCATTAATTGGCAAACGACCATATATCCTCGATTGGTTCGATAGCACAACGCCAGAGCGTGTCCAACTCGATCTGGACGGACCCTCCGGTCCCTGGCACCTGGTTACCCTCTTCAATTGGAAAGAGGCAGCCCAGGACAAATTCCTTAAAATAAATGATTTTTACCTGAAGGAAAGCCAGGAAATGTATGCCAGGGATTTTTGGATGGGTAAAACTCACCTGATCCATAATAACGATCCTGCTGAAAAGGGTCTCGCTATTGAGCAGATTCCTCCTCACGGGGTAGTACTGCTGGCTTTGCGACCCCGACATCCATACACCCCTCAATATCTGGGCAGCAATTTGCATATCTCGCAGGGACTTGAGGTTTGCAATTGGTGGCCGCATGACAAATCCCTTGAATTTGAATTAGAACGTCCTGGAAATTCCCATGGACGGATTGAACTTGCTATACCTGGTCAGGTTGAGCAGGCTTGTTCAAAAAATGCCCGGATTTCATGGGAATCAGGTTCACATGGAATCTATTCATTCGAATTGGAATTCAAGAATAAGGCAAGAATTGAGATAAAGTATTCATGAAAAGCGATCCTTCACTTCGACATTTTTTCTCCCCGCAAGGCGTTGCCATCATCGGCGCATCACTTGATCCCACGAAGTTGGGCTATGGGCTTGCGCGCAATCTTGTGCAAAGTGGTTACCAGGGAGCAATCCATCTGGTTAATATCAAGGGTCACAGTTTGATGGGCCTCCCAATTTATCGCCATATCCAGGAAACACCGGACCCGGTTGATTTGGGTGTTCTGCTGATCCCTGCGCCAACCATTCCAAAGTCAATCGAAGATTGCGGTCAGCGGGGAATTAAAGCCCTGATTATCGCATCGGGAGGATTCCGGGAGACAGGCCCGAGTGGTGCTAAACTGGAAGAACAATGCCTGGATATTGCCAGGAATTATGGTGTGAGGCTATTAGGTCCGAATAGTATTGGAATAATCGATACGCATTCCCCGATTGACACGACCTTCCTCTCACCACCCGGACCAACCCCAGGAGATATTGCCTTTATATCTCACTCTGGAGCGATATGCTCTGCAGTGATTGATTGGGCGCGCGGTCAAGGCTTCGGCCTTTCTCGTCTCGTCAGCCTGGGCAACCAGTGCGATGTGACCGAATCAGATCTGCTGTCACTAGTCGCAGAGGATTCATACACCCGGGTGATCGCCCTTTATCTAGAGGGCGTAAGCGATGGGCGGCA
>DATKXE010000210.1:0-4453 GCA_035529195.1 Anaerolineales bacterium | reverse complement strand
AATTATTATGGGTTGTAATTTTAAAACAGCAACCAGGTTCTATCGATAGAACCTGGTTGCTGTTTTAAAATTACAACCCATAATAATTTAATCTAATTTGATCACATTTCTGTTCATACCTGTCCCGAGTTAGCCGGGATTTTTTCCCGGTTAGATTAGGTTTGCTGCCCCATGACAATTCACCCCGCCTGCAGGTAGGATATAGCCATTGAATTCACTCTGTGTAACCAGATAATTCGAAAACAAATTTGTATTGGAGGAACATGATGAAGGAAACACGTCTTGAACGACTAGCCCCACTTTCAGGTGTAATCTCAGTTGGGCTTATTCTTATTGGTGTAGTTGTATTCAACAACTATGATTTTCTGCCGCCAGCTGAGAAGGTCGCAGTTTATCTCAACAGCAATCCTTCCCGGGCCTTCACGGGAGGCTATATCGCCTCTATTGCGGCTTTAACCTTGATCTGGTTCGCGGGCAGCGTCCGCAGGGCATTACTCGAGCATGAAGGTGGAATCGGTCGGCTGTCGACGGTAGCTTTCGGTGGGGGCGTTGCCGCCTCAATCGCGATAGGTATCTCGTTTATTGCTATCTTTGCTGCCGGTCTGCGCGCTGGCACCCCAGGTGGGATCACGCCAGTTGGGGCAATTACGATGTTTGACTTTTGGGGACAGGTCATGGGTCAAATGTTTGGGATCTTCATGGCAGTTTTTATTGGTGCGACCGCAGTCGTTTCACTCCGCACTGCGCTGTTCCCCGCCTGGTTTGGTTGGGCGAGCACAGTTGTCACCTTCGGGCTGCTAACACCCTATGCTTATATCATGCTCGCATTCGCATTGCTGTGGCTGCTGGTGGTGAGCATCTGGTTGTATGTCAGAGGTTCATCCGTTGTGGAGGTGACCCCCATCGTTGAACCAGCTTACGGGGGAAATTAAGCAAGGACAGGAGCTCTGGTTGATCTCCATGATCCTCGACCGGAGCTCCTGTATAGTTCATGTTTTTATTTCCTTAATTTTCACTCTTTCCTCAATTCAAACCTATGCTACGCTGAATATTTGGATAGCCGGGGTAAGAATCAAACCCCTTCAAAGTCAATCTTATACATTGACCTCACTCTTATTGCTGATTTGAAAAACGCCCTTGAACCTCTTTGCGGTCATCAAGAACCATGAGCTCAAAACATGCTTGCCTTGCCAAGTAGATTTATTAATACTTCTGGCTGAATCTTGATTATTATGCTGGATTCGATTGTATTCAACGGATTTTGTTTTATCCCATTCGCGAACTTTGATAACTGAATGTATATATAACTGGTTCATTGTAAGTATTGCCTCCACTCTATAATATTTTTCGATACCTTGTATCTTGCCTATTTATCGAAGAGGGTGACAATCACCCTCTCTATATGGGTAAATTAGGTAGTTATTATCCTATTATACTCTAAATCAAGAATGTCGGTCCTTGCAAAATCAGTCTTATGCTTTGACATCACTCTTATTGCTGATTTGGAAAACGCCCTTGAGCCTCTTTGCGCCCATCAAGAACCACGAGCTCAAAACATTCTTCCCTAGCCCGATAGATTCATTCTGACTTCGAGCTGAATCCTTTTCATGACGGTTGATTTGATTGTATTGAGAGTATGTTGATACATCCCTTTCGTATTTATTATTTGACTCAATTATTAACCAGTTCATTGTGAGGATTGCCTCCACTCAAATATGTTTATGGATAACTTGTGTCCAGTTTATCAATCGATGAGGGTGGTTGTCACCCCACTTAAGTGGGGTATTAAGGGGGGAATTGTCCACATTATTGCAGAATCCAGTATAATGAACCCACAAATTGATTCGCCAATGAATCATTGATTAGAGGGAACACTATGGTTATCGATGTTTCTACTCCGCAAGTTGAACCGCTTACAGAGCGAGAAATGCAAGTTCTGGGTCTGCTCTCCAGGGGTTTATCCAACCGTGAGATCGCCAATGAATTGGTTGTTACTCCAGAAACTATCAAATGGTACAACAAGCAAATATTTCGCAAGCTAGGTGTTAACAGCCGCACGAAAGCAGTCGCTCAAGCGAATATAAGCGGATTATTTGATCAACCCAAGGGAAACAACACAATCCCGGGTGTTGCATACGAACATAACCTGCCTGCCCCACTCACATCATTCATTGGGCGTGAGCAGGAGATGAAAGAAATCTCGCATCTCTTGTACAGCAACCGGCTGCTTACCCTCACCGGCACTGGCGGGTCAGGCAAATCGCGTTTAGCCCAACAGGTAGCTGTGGCTGTCATTGACCAGTTTTTGGACGGTGTTTTTGTCGTTGATTTGGCACCCATCCGAGATTCACAGCTGGTCCTGAGTACAATCGCCAGCACCCTGGATATTCGTGAAGTACCAGGAGAACCCCTGATAGAAACGCTCAAACACGCATTGATCGATAAACGGATGCTGCTGCTGCTGGATAATTTTGAGCAAATCATTGACGCTGCTCTTTTTGTCTCTGAAATATTATCTGCATCTCCAAATTTAAAAGTATTTGTGACGAGCCGGGAGGCTTTAACAATTTATGGTGAGCAGGTTTATGTTGTGCCTCCCCTGTCTATCCCTGATCTGGATAATCTTGAATCCCCACAGCAGCTTTTGCAGTTTGAATCAATCCAACTCTTTTACCAGCGCGCCACAGCTGTGAAACCTGATTTCGAGTTCACTGATAAAAATGTCCCTGCCATCGCCGAGATCTGTGTCCGTCTGGATGGACTACCACTGGCAATAGAATTAGCTGCTGCACGCAGCAATTTGTTCTCTCCGGAGATGATTCGAAAACGTTTGGACAGTCGCCTGACAATGTTAACCGGCGGCTCTCGAGATGTACCCATTCGTTTACAAACCTTACGGGGAACGTTGGACTGGAGCTATGACCTGCTGGATTCCGAGGAACAAACTCTGTTGGCACGTTTATCAGTTTTCAAGGGGGGCCGGACAGTGGAATCGTCCGAAGCTGTATGTGCATCCGGCTTATCAGTCGATATCATGGATGGATTGGAATCACTGCTTAACAAGAATTTGCTTTATCAAGAACAAGGGCAATTGGGTGAACCACGCTTCTACATGCTGGAGACAATCCATGAGTATGCACAAGAGAAATTAGTTGAGAGCGGTGAGGCCGAAGAAATAGAATTACTTCACAGCCAATATTTCACCAGTTTGGCTGTCGAAGCTGAGCAGGAATTATATGGGGCCAGACAAGAATACTGGCTTGTCAAATTAAGGGTGGAATACGACAACCTGCGGACAGCGATGGCCCGCTCACTCGATGGTGGTGATGTAGTACTGGGATTTCAAATTATCGCTGCCCTGCGATACTTCTGGTTCAGTGATGGCCTGGTTGCAGAGGGGTTTAAGTGGATCAAACACGCCCTCGATTGCACGGATGAAATCCCAATGGAGGTGCGCGCAAAAGTATACATCACCGCCGCGGATCTTTCATTTGTTCAAGGTGACCAAGAACAGGGCAGAATCTATGGTCGTAAAGCGCTGGAGCTCGCTCAAGAGTCAGAAAATGAGCTCACTCGCGCCTGGGCATTACTCTCCCTCAGTAAACATTTTTCCGCTTCTCGAGATCAAGTCCCGGAAGGCATCATCCTTTGTGAAGAAAGCCTGGCTTTATTCCGGAAAATAAATTATCTCCCCGGTATCACCATTTCATTAAACGTGTTGGGTGAGTTATCCCGTATGGCTGGCGATTATGAGACTGCAGAAGGTTATTATCAACAGTGCCTGGAGCTGAGCCGCCAGGCTGACGATAAGAGACGGGTCGCAGTTACCCTTGCTAACCTGTCCTCTATTGCCATGCACAAAGGTGAATACCGGCAAGCAGAGATGCTTGAAAGAGAATCGATAGAAATGGAAGTTGAGCTGGGTACGAAATATTATATTGGTTTGAGCTTTGCCTGCCTATCAGGAATTTTAGCCATGCGAGGTCACCCGGAACAAGCTGCCGTACTCTATGGAGCTTCAGAAAGCCTTCTCCAGACCCTGGGTGCCAAATTACAACCTGCTGACAAGATTGAAGTCGATCAATATCTTCTCTCAATCCATGAGCAGCTCGACGATAAGTTATTTGAAAAATCTATGGCTATAGGAAAGGAAATGTCGTTTGAACAAGCGGTTTCATTCGCCCTCGACGATCAAACCTCTTAACACCCGCTATCTCATCGCGATCACTTCTCAGCCTTCTCCACTATCAAATTGTACTTACTGCTCGTCAAATTCTCGTACGGAATGATTATCCAGAACATTCTATCCAAGTCTGATAACTCTGCATTGTTTTCAGACTCCACTCCAGTATTCAATCAACAATTTCCGAATGAGGCTGCAAATCACAATTCAATAATTAACCAATTCATCCATTGAAGGAGAAGATCTTGTACGTTAACTGTTTGTGTTTAT
>DATKXE010000209.1:0-10919 GCA_035529195.1 Anaerolineales bacterium | reverse complement strand
CTGAAAGTCGTTGACCGGGCTGGCGAGAACATCTTGTGGGTCGAGGATTTTCTAGCCCGCAACCCCATCGTACCTGAAGGTCAAGACCAGGCGGCATAGCCAGCATTTAGAATCAACCGGAGTATGAATCAAGCGGATGGCAGTCATGTAAACACTCTGCCATCCGCATTGTATCAGGGGGATTATTGATTAGGTAGCTAATTTAAGCGCTTTAAAAGCCTCCGTCTGAGCGGTGATTGCCCTCTCGGTGGGCAGTCGCTCTGCACTCGAGGCGCCATAGAAGCCCGCAATGCCCGGCATCTTAAACAGTGCTTTACCCACGTTTTCTGGCTCATCAAATGGGCCACCGTGACAGATCACGAAGAGGTATTTCCTGGTTTTCCAGGCTACTTCGGCCATTTCCATCACGATCGCGTTCGCCTCTCTATATGCAAACTACCCGGTTAATGAACCTCGCCCGTCCATCCTGAAGCGACCCGAATTGAAGATGATGATTAAATCGGTGCCGCCTGTTTACCTGATACTAAAAAGGCATCTCATCATCGAGATGCCTTTTTTATCCATACCTAGGTCACATACAAATTACACTGCGGCCGACTCCACTCGCACATCCGGGAAGAACTGGTGGATGGTCCCTGCGACCCAGCCGTGCAATGTGCTGGGTAATAGCGGACATCCCAAACAGGCGCCGCCCAGCTTTACTTTGACAACCTCTCCGTCGAAATCCACCATCTCCACCGAACCGCCGTGATATTGTTCGATATATGCACTCAGTCGGTCGATGAGAACCTGCATGCGTTCTTCATCGCTAGCTTCAGGGACATTATTGTTGGCAACCATCACCTATTTCGCCTCCAGATGAACTCCGTTGCGTAAGCCATTCTCCAACAATTGTAACACTTGTGGATGGCTGTGCTCAAGTCTTTGGGCGACCTCATCTGCCATCCGATCGACAAATTGGTTGCCCGTTTCTGGGTGTTCTTTACATAATTTCTGTAAATCCGATCCCCGTACCCGCAGCAGGGCAGTGAGTTGGGTGCAAATGGCTGCTGAAGTATAGCCGCGCCGTCCGATAACGGCCGACCAGCCGATCATCCCACCTGGCTTGATGCGGGCGATAATGATGTCCTCATCATCCTCGGGCTTGTAGTGAATGGCAGCTTCGCCAGATACCAGCAGGTAAAAATAAAGCGCGGGCTCACCCTGATCAAACAAAACCGTGCCGGCATGGCACTCGCTGGGCACAAATAAAGGACGCAATAAACCCATCTGGTCTTCGGAAAAACCATCGAACAATGGGAACTGCTTTAAGAGATCGCGGGGCATTTTCATTACCTTCTGGTCCTAACAATGTATCCTCTCCAGGAGTAATCTCCAAGTGGCAAATATCCTCAAACCACTGACAAAAATCACCTGCCCTGGGACATTCATCCTATCAGCAATATTATCTAAATCAAATTGGCAAATCATCAAAATATATTGCCACCCACACCCTATCTGGGTGAACAAGAAAACGCCCCTCAATTTGAGGGGCGTCATGAAGGTATCGGATTAGATGGCGCAGCTACGCTTGGGTTTCTACGGATTGGATTTTCTCGGCTGGGACGGGTTCGCCAACCGGACGAAAGACCAGCTGGTCAGTTTCTTCATCCACATCAACGATGATCGTATCACCTGATTTAAACTCACCGCTTAATAGGCTGATCGATAGGGGGCTTTCGAGATATTTTTGTAGTGCACGCTGTAGAGGCCGGGCACCAAAAGCTGAGTCATAGCCCTCATTCGCCAGCCACTCGCGCGAGGCTGGAGTAAGCTCGACCGACAAATCATGCTCACATAGGCGTTCCCGAATTTCTTCCATCTGCAGGTCCACAATCTGCTGCATTTGTTCCTTGGAGAGCGATGAGAAGGTAATAATCTCATCGATCCGGTTGAGAAATTCAGGGCGGAAAGTGTCCTTGAGGGCTTTCTGGATCTTGTCATGGGATTCCCGTTCACCTTTATCAGCAGAACTCTGCAGGAAACCCAGCGCACCTGACTTGTTGATATATTCGGTGCCCAGATTGCTGGTCATAATCAAGACCGTGTGGCGGAAATTTACCACCCGCCCTTGTCCATCTGTCAAACGCCCATCATCCAGGATCTGCAGTAGAGAATTCCAGACCTCTGGATGGGCTTTTTCGATCTCATCAAACAAAACTACCCGGTAGGGTCGTCGTCGGACAGCCTCAGTTAACTGGCCACCCTCTTCGTAACCAACGTACCCGGGAGGTGCACCGAAGAGCCGGGAAACAGCGTGCTGTTCGCGATATTCACTCATATCGATGCGCACGATAGCATCCGAATCATCAAACATGAATTCCGCCAGTGCTTTGGCTAATTCCGTTTTGCCCACCCCGGAAGGTCCAATAAAGATGAACGAACCAATTGGGCGATTGGGGTCTTTGAGACCCGAACGTGCGCGGCGGATGGCATCCGAAATGGCATGAATTGCCTCATCCTGCCCGATGATATTTTCATGAATCCGTTCTTCCATGTGCAGCAATTTTTCCGACTCAGTCTCCATCATCTGGCTGATAGGAATACCTGTCCATTGGGCTACAACTTCTGCAATATCGTGTTCATCCACCACTTCATCCAGTTCATGTTCCGCTTCCCACCGGTCGCGCAGTTCGCTGAATTCAGATTCAAGGCGCAGTCGTTCGGACTTTTTCTCTGCAGCTCGTTCGTAATCGCGCTCCAGACCCGCCTGTTCCTCTTCCGCGGTTATCCGATCTAATTCGGTTTTCAGGTCCTTTAACTCGGGCGGAAGTGAATACAGGGCCACACGCAGTTTCGCAGCAGCTTCATCCATCAAATCGATGGCTTTGTCAGGGAGATGGCGATCGGTCACATATCGGTTGGAGAGTCTCGCGGAGGCAACCAAGGCCTCATCAGAAAAACGGACCTTGTGGTGGGCTTCATAGCGGTCCCGTAAACCTTCAAGCATTTTTATGGTGTCTTCGACGTTCGGTTCCTCGACATACACCGGTGCAAAACGGCGTTCAAGAGCAGCATCTTTTTCTATATGCTTGTGATATTCATCCAAGGTGGTCGCTCCGATAGCGTGCAGCTCTCCCCGTGCTAAGGCTGGTTTGAGCATATTCGAGGCATCCATAGCCCCTTGTGCAGCGCCCGCGCCGACAACCGTGTGCAGCTCATCCACAAACAGGATCACTTCACCTTCAGCTTTCTGAATCTCCTCAATAGCGGCTTTTAAGCGCTCTTCAAACTCTCCCCGGAAGCGAGAACCTGCGATCATGGCCCCCAAATCCAGAGCCACGACTTTTTTACCACTCAAGATCTCTGGAATGTCATTGGTAGCAATCTTCTGGGCAAGACCTTCCACGATCGCCGTCTTACCCACACCAGCCTCACCGATTAGCACCGGGTTATTTTTTGTGCGCCGGGAGAGGATGCGGATCACCCGCATAATCTCTGCATCGCGCCCGATCACGGGGTCAAGTTTTCCTTCTCGAGCCATGGTGGTCAGATCGCGCGAATACTTCTCCAGGGTGCGGTAGCGGGTTTCCGCCTGTGGGTCTGTCACCCGTTGACCACCCCGCAGCTGCTTAACTGATTCGTTAACCCGTTCCCGTGTCACGCCCGCTCCTTCCAGCAAACGAGCTGCAGGCGTACTGCGCTCGCTGAGGATGGCCAGGAAAATATGTTCAGTGGAAATATACTCATCTTTCAAACGATTGGCTTCTTCATTCGCCAGGTCGATAATTCGTTTGACTCGTGGAGTGATAAAGATCTGGCCCGCTCCACCACCAAAGATATTAGCCTTTGGGCTGGTGCGTAAAATATAGTCCAATCTTTCCGTTAATGCAGCTGCGTCGACCTTCAACGATTCCAAAATTTGCGTGATCACGCCGTCGGGTTGCTCGATCAACGCCAATAAAATGTGTTCCGTGTCGATCTGATTGTGCCCGTAGCGCTGGATGATCTCAGCTGAGCGCTGAGCAGCTTCCTGGGCACGTTCAGTAAAACGATCGAATCTCATCATAATAGTTTCACCTTCCTCTGACAGGGTATACCCTGTCTTGGGCATTATAACATTGCAGAATTAAGGGAAGGAATATGTGATGTTAGAAATATGTATGAATCTTCACCCACCAAGATATGCTGTTAATCTGGAGCAGGTTGACCACTTCTTGGTACTTCACTGAAACTACGGTCTCGGCGTCCTGCTGGGTGTAGCGCTCGGGGTTGGAGTTACGGTCACAATCACCGTGAACATCTGAGGTACCCACCCAACACGACCATCCTTATCAATTACTTCGATCCAGACTAAGCCATTGACTGTCTGGATGCCGTACAAAACAATCAGCGGATCGCCTTCCCGCATCGTTCCAATGATGGGTCCTTCTGGGTATTGGCGCAGCCTTAATCCGCGCCCTAATGTTTGGTCCACCAGAGCAACTGATGGGGTGGGAGTGTTGGTCGCTGTATTAGTTGCGGTTGGCGTCAACGTGTTTGTTGGTGTTTGAGTCGCCGTGGCGGTTGCCGTACGGGTAGGCGTTGCAGTACGCGTCGCTGTGGGCGAAGGTCCAATTGTTGGCGTAGGAGTGAATGTTGGGGGAATTTTCGGGTCAAGCTGCGAAACGATGACGCTGTTAATCACCAGCTCGACCGGCTGCTGCAGGCGCCCGGCGATCGCCTCTTGAAGGGCAATGCTATCCTGATAATAAAGCGGTCTTGGTGTGCGCAAGGTCATGTTCATTCTGAGTACATCTCCCTCGCTTTCAATACTCAGTTCCACTAATTCAGCATCCAAAATTCTTTCCACTTCTTCCTGAACGACATCTTCAATTTGACGGCGCTCTTTGGCTTCTTGAACGAAATTAACACTCACATAAGTCAGCGGTATCATCAGGGTCACAGTTAACAAGGCCGCAAATATCAAGCTGCGCGGCAGGCGGTTTTTAGCTGTGATCGCTTTTGGGCCAAAGCCCAGGGAGAAGAATACCAGAGTCGCCGCAAAGGCGATCGCCACCGTATTGGTGACAAAAAGCAGTCCTGCGCCACCGGCGATATCCATCCGATCCAGGGCCAACCCGACCCCAATCGTACACAGCGGCGGCATGAGCGCGGTCGCGATGGCCACCCCTGGTAGCGCAGCAGACAGGTGCGGTTGAGCCAGGGCATATGCCGCAGCGATCCCACCAGCTACCGCGACTGTTAAATCTATCGGGGAGGGATTTGTGCGGGCGATCACCTCACCCGGGACCTCCTGCAGCAGGATAAATGGCAAACTGCGATTAAGCCAGGTCCACAGGAATGAAACCACGATTGCGACGATCGCACCCTGGATGACCCCGCTGATCGAATCACGCAGCAGGTGACCATCACCGGTGATGGAGGCCATGCCCATACCCAGGATTGGCGACATCAGCGGGGCGACCAGCATGGCTCCGATGATGATCGCCACCGAATTGGTCAGCAATCCCATGGTGGCAATCGTGCAGGACAGGATCACCAGTAGGAAGAAATCAAAGCCCGGATGGGAAGATTCTCGCAATCGCACCCGCACTTCTCCCTGGCGCTCTTTATCAATCGGGCGGGCGATGCGGCTCCAAAAATAAAGGAATCGCACACGGAGAGATGGGGGGGGTTGCGAGTTATGAAAAGTCATTTCAGGACCGCCCGGTTAGCAGCGCTTCAGATCAGCGGTGACCCAAGATCGAGTGAGGTTGGTAGGGCTGCTGCAGTATGTCGAGCTCTTCTTGGCTCAATTCAATATCGATCGCTGCTGCATCTTGCTCCAAATGTGCCATCTGGCTGGCTCCAATGATCGGGGCGGTTACCCCGGGTTGGTGCAACAACCAGGCCAGCGCGATCTGAGAGGGGGTTGCGCCCCTTTGCTCAGCGATTTCTATAACCCGCTCGACCACGGTGAAATCGCTCTCCTGGTAATACATGTCGTGCGCAAACTCATCACTCTTCGCTCTGGGGGTCTCACCCCAATCCTGGCGTGAACGGGTGCCGCTTAAGAAACCACGCGCCAGGGGGCTCCAGGGAATCACGCCAACACCCTCTGAGCGGCATAAGGGCAGCATCTCGCGTTCTTCCTCCCTGTAGACCAGGTTATAGTGATTTTGCATGGCCACAAAGCGTGTCCAGCCATTGATGTCTGCCAAATAAAGCGTTTTTGAAAACTGCCAGGCATACATGCTCGAGGCACCAATATAACGCACTTTGCCAGATTTTACGACATCATGTAAGGCTTCCAAAGTTTCTTCGATCGGTGTTTCCGGGTCCCAGCGATGGATTTGGTAAAGATCAATATAATCTGTGCCCAACCGGCGCAGTGAATCATCGATGGCATTCATGATGTGCACCCGGGAAAGCCCTCCCTGGTTCGGCTTGTCTCCCATCGGGAAAAAAACTTTACTGGCGATCACGACCTCATCCCGGCGTGCAAAGTCTTTCAACGCTCTTCCCAGGATCTCTTCGCTCACCCCGGTGGAGTATGCATCTGCGGTATCGAAGAAATTGATCCCTAGCTCTAATGCACGCTGGATGAAAGGGCGTGACTCACCTTCTTCCAGTACCCAATCGCGCCATTTTGAGGATCCATAAGTCATCGTCCCCAGGCAGATGCGGGAAACCTCTAGTCCACTTTTTCCTAATCTTTGGTATTCCATAATCCTTCCCTTTGCATGCTGTGATTGTGATGCCCACCAGCGTTAAACTGGTCAGCCAATAACCATTTCCAAATCCGAGATAGTCTCCAAGATTGTATCAACAGCTTGTTGTAATGTTGCCGCATCAAATGTAAACCGCGCCCCAGCAGCTGCATAAAGTTGAGGCAGGGTTACGCTGGTGCCCAGCGCTAGCGCCCGGCGATAAGCTGCAACCGCACTGCTTTTATCTTGGAGGGAATTACGCCAGATCTGCACCGATCCCAGCTGAGCCTGGCCGTACTCAATATAATAGAAAGGCTCATCAAAAATATGGGGTTTGCGCTGCCAGCCTGTGCTGACCTCTTGCTCCAGGCCACCCCAATCCACGCCAGGCATAAATCGCTCCCACAACTGCACCCAACGGGTATCGCAGTTGCTTGCATCACAAGCAGCTTCATGATTCTCGTACACCCAATGCTGGAACGCATCCACCACAGCCATATATGGCCAGAAGAGCAGCATGCTTTCTAAATATTGGATCCGCGCCCGTGCGGATTCACCTGGGCTGTAGAATCCACCCTGGTCAGCTTCCAGGTAAGGGCTGGCCAGGAGCTCCATCGACATGGAGGCAACTTCTGCAAATTCAGACGGAATTTCCAGGAAGAAATATGGCAGGTGACCGCACTCGAAAGCCTGGAAGGCGTGCCCGCCCTCATGCAGTACAGTCTGCACATCATCGTGAATGCCGACCGCATTCATGAAGATGAAGGCTTGTTTCGAGTATTTATAATGGCTGCAGAAACCGCCGGGAGCTTTATTAGCCCGGTTCTCTAAATCGAGGTATCCTTCCCCGCGCATTTGCTCAAAATATTGTCCGAATAGGGGTTCGACCTGGGAAAATATATTTCCTGAATTTGCAATCAATTCCTGGGAAGTAGTAAATGGTTTCAAGGCTGGCATCCCGAAAGGATCGACATAGATATCCCATGGTCGCAGGGAATTAACCCCCAGGCGTTGGCGGCGTTTTTCATAGAGTGCTTGTGCTGCGGGAACAACCACCTCTTGAATGGCTTGATGAAATTGGTAGCAATCCTCGGGGGAATAATCGAAGCGCAGCAATTCCTGCCAGCGGTATGCCCGGTAATTTGGGAGGTCTGCATGGGCGGCGATCGATTGTCGTAATTCCAGGAATTTACCCCACAAATCATTCAGTGCCTGGCGATCTTCAAGCTGCCTGGCAGCAGCCAGGCGCCAGGCTTCTTCCCTGCGCTCCCGGTCCCTTTCCTGGTAAACCGGCTGCAGCATTGGTAGCGGAATCTGCTTTCCCGCCCAGGGAACCATCTGGGCACCCATGATCTTATAGTACTCAACAATCAGCTTTTTTTCTTCACTCAGCAGCGGTAGATTCTCGTCTCGATAAAGGTCGGCTTGGGCACGCATGTCCCGCAGTGGTATTTGATAACCATGCGGAGAAATTCCACTTGCCAGTAGTTTTTCTTTGAGTCCCTGCTCTGCAGATATCGTCCGGGGCCTGATCTCATCCAGGAAACGGGTATATTTCTCGTCTGCTGCCTTATCGCTGGTATCCATCGCGGTGGCATTATATAGACGCCAATAACTTTCGTCCAAAAGCTTGCTGATATCGGACCATTCACTGAGCCAGACCTCAATATTGTCTTCGTCCAGTGGTCGCTGTTGGAGATCTTGAAAAATTGGTTCGATTTGCGACCAGGTCCAGTTGAGAAATTCATCTACCTTGTCAGGCATTGTTTTTGCTCCAGTAGCTAATCTTGTCCTTACAGCTTAAGGATTCGCTCTTCGTGGAAGGGTTATGTTAACCAGGTCCCATGATCAATGGACGTCCTCCAATCCCGGATGTCTGGCATGCCAGTCAGTCACCTGCTGGTAGGCATGTGCTGCCTCAAAGAGCAGTTTTTCCTGGAAATGGGGGGCCATCAATTGCATCCCGACCGGCAATCCCTGATCGTCGAAACCTACAGGAAAGCTGATCCCCGGTACTCCTGCCAGGTTTGCAGGTAGGGTGAAAATATCTTCCAGGTACATCGACAGGGGATCATCACCGTGCTCACCGATGCGGAAAGCAGTGGTTGGTGCAACCGGAGCCGCGATGACATCCACCTTTTGAAAAGCAGATTCGAAATCGTCTTTGATCAACGTGCGCACCTTCTGCGCTTGCCCGTAATATGCCTCATAGTAACCGGCTGAGAGGGCATAGGTACCCAGCATGATCCGGCGTTTTACTTCCGGACCAAACTTACTTCCCCGGGTATTGCGGTATATATCCCACATTTCATCAGCCGCAACGCGTGGTCCATAGCGGATGCCATCAAAACGGGCCAGGTTTGCCGATGCTTCTGCAGGAGCAATCAGATAGTAGACTGGCAGAGCCTGATCTGTATAAGGTAGGCTCACCCTTTCTACCTGGGCACCGAGTTTTTCAAACTGGTCGATCGCTCGTAAAACACCTTGTTCAACTTCCGGCTGTATTCCTTCAATGAAGTACTCTTCTGGTATTCCGATCCGCAGGCCATCCAGTTTTGGACTTCTGGCACCCAGATCGATCTCAGGAACAGGCAGTTCAACCGTTGTGGCATCCAATCGATCGATTCCCGCCATGCTCTCAAACAGCGGCAGGATATCGGCAGCTGAGCGGCCAAATGCCCCCACGACATCCAAAGATGAACCATAGGCAACTAACCCGTAGCGCGAGACCCGCCCATAAGTGGGTTTGATACCGGTCACACCACAAAACGAAGCTGGCTGCCGCACGCTCCCCCCGGTATCCGTACCCAGGGCAACCGGCGCTAATCGAGCGGAAACAGCCGCCGCGCTGCCGCCGCTTGATCCGCCCGGGACACGATCCAGGTCCCAGGGATTGCGAGTCGGGCCATAAGCTGAATTTTCCGTGGACGATCCCATGGCGAATTCATCGGTGTTGGTTTTCCCTAAAATAACTGCGCCTGCCTGCCGCAAGCGCTTCACAACAGTAGCATTGAAAGGGGGTATAAAACCTTCCAGGATTTTCGAACCGCAGGTACAGGGCAAGCCCTTCACACACAGCACGTCCTTGACCGCTAACGGTATTCCAATCAGGGCTGGTAAATTCTGGTCTGGCTCCCGGCGCCATGCTTGCAGCCTCTGATCGGCTTCATCTGCCTGGCTCAGGGAGATATCAGGATTTATCGCTAGGAATGCGTGCAAAGAGGGGTCCAGCTGCTCTATCCGGGCCAGATATGCCAACGTTATCTCCCGACTGGACAAGGTCCCCGAGCGCAAGGCAATGAGCAATTCTCCGGGGGAGAGATCCACAATTTCGCTCATGAAGTTGAAATTACTCCAGTACTGGGGGGACGCGGAATTGACCTCTGGTGATCTCGGGAGCATTTTCCAGCAGCTCTTGCTGGCTCAGCCCAGGACGTACTTTGTCCTCTCGAAGAACACTGCCTGTTGTGAAAACACTGGCAGTCGGAGAGATTCCGGTTGTATCTACGGACTGCAGCCGGGCAGCATAATCAAGGATATCTGAAAGCTGCTCTGCATAACGCGCCTTTTCTTCACTCGATAACCGCAAGCGCGCTAATTCTGCAATATGCTCTACTTCTTCAAGGGTCAATTTCATGGGGCGATTATATCATGCAGGCTCTTTTCCTCGCTCACCATGCAAACCTTTAGCATTATTAAATCCATCATGTCGGCACCATTGATCAATTCCATTGTGTGGAGATTGGTTCTTAAAAGATAGAACACCCGGTAATCAGCGAATGGCCCAAATCATCCATATTTTTTGCTG
This sequence comes from Anaerolineales bacterium, assembly GCA_035529195.1. Taxonomy (GTDB): domain Bacteria; phylum Chloroflexota; class Anaerolineae; order Anaerolineales; family UBA4823; genus PFL25. The sequence goes on along the minus strand of DATKXE010000209.1, from coordinate 440 downwards.
ACTGCTCGCTTCGGCAAGGCATTGCGCCATGTGTAAAAGAACGATTGGGCGTTACTTGCCAAATTTATTGTACATTAAATCTCAGCCGAAATTGATCCTCAGTACTCCATATTTGAGGTTCTATTGATATATATCAACAAAGGAGTTCTGGAGCATTTACATTTTGAGTGAAAATGGTTGACGTGCAAAGGGTAACCTTCATAATGTAACTTGGCTGGTCTGGGTATTGAAGGAGTACTTTCGGGACCGCGCAAACACATTTTTTTTGAATGTAATTATCCATTATTTGGAAATATATCTACATCTGGATAGTGATTGGGTTTGAGATTGAATTGCGATATTTCTCCTTATAAGAAATGAAGTCAGTGAAAGGACCCTTGAGCTTGCTAATTGAGCGGGATCTGAATTTTGAATCCAAGACATTGCAGGAATTGAGAGAT
>DATKXE010000208.1:0-4332 GCA_035529195.1 Anaerolineales bacterium | reverse complement strand
CGAACGCACAGTTGCGACGGCATACTTGCCACCGTCAATTTCACGTATCTGCAGATCGCTGACATGTACTCCCTTGCTGCGAGCGAACCCCTGTGCAGCTGCCGTAGGTTGACCCTGGGCATCGAATGCTCTCTCCGCTGGAGGACCTTTTACCTCCTGTTCCTCATCAGGCTGGGAGGCAACCAGATCATCCACGCTCACCACCAGGCGGCGCGGGGTTCCCAGGACTTTTACCTCGCCATGGGAAAGCCGGTTCTCAGCCATCATGCTCCTGGTCCCCGCCTCTAACTGCTCGAGGGCTCGCGATAAATCCCCTGCCGGCAGCTCTTCAGTACCGATCTCCAGCAGGAAAGTCCCGGATTTTGTATGATCTGGGGAAATTGAAGCTGCCGATACCTGGGAACCATCTTGAGCAGCCTCGCCAATCACCGCTGCTTGTCCTTCATCTAGCCAGGGAAATTCTAAACGCTGGCGCTCATCTATGTAGGCAGAGGAGATTCTGCGGGCGACATCGCGCATGCGGCCAAAAAATGCCTGCCGCTCCGTAACTCCAATCGCGCCGCGGGTATCCAGTACATTGAAGGTATGTGAGCATTTAAGCAGATAATCATAAGCTGGCAGGATCAAATCCTGTTCCAGGGCTAAATTGGCTTCAGCTTCATATAACTCGTACATCTGGCGCAGGCGCGCAATATCCGCCACCTCAAAATAATAGCGGCTGTGCTCCCGTTCAGCCTGCAAATTGACGTCACCGGCGGATAAATTCTTCTGAGCCAGGATGGCATCCTCGGGCACGCTGTTCCACTGGATATCTTGAAAACCTCGCACTCGCTGGAGGGCAATAGCTATCCTGTCGAGACCATAAGTGAGCTCCACCGAGACCGGATCAATATTGATGCCTCCCGCTTGCTGGAAATAGGTAAATTGGGTAATTTCCTGCCCGTCAAGCCAGACTTCCCAGCCCAACCCCCAGGCACCAATAGCTGGCTGCTCCCAGTTATCCTCAACGAAGCGGATATCGTGCTCAAGGGGATCGATGCCCAAAGCTTTTAGAGAATTAAGATATATCTCCTGCGGATTGCCTGGCTCAGGTTTTAATATCACCTGGAACTGGTAATGCTGCTGCATGCGGTTGGGATTATCCCCATAGCGCCCATCATCCGGACGGATGCTGGGTTCTACATAAGCCACGTTCCACGGCTCAGGTCCTAAAACACGCAGGAACGTGGCCGGATTCATGGTTCCTGCACCTACCTGGGTGTAGTACGGCTGCCAAATCAGGCACCCCAGATCTGCCCAGTAATTTTGCAGGGTGATAATTATGGATTGAAAATCGAGTGCATTTATCATCTTAGATTATCTGCTCGTTAAGGTATGAGTTGAGTTCATTTCGGTCGACTAAGAATTATAACCTCTCAATCTCCTGGTGTAATTACCCCGTCCCCTCAAAACATCCAAGCCCCATGCTGTCTAGTCGATCAGCAGCATCGTCCCCAATGAAAAGTATCTGGTCTGCAATATCCCTATTAGAGGGCTTAGATATATGATTCAGTCGGCGGCAGCTAGCGCCTCAATATGCGAAGTTTCGCGGTGGGTTTGTGTGGTCAGGTAGGTGAGCACATATCCAATGATGCCAGCCAGAAGCGAGGCAACCAGGATCCCGGCTTTCGCTTCATTCAATAAATCAAGATTGCCGCGGAAAGCATTTCCGGCAATGAAGAGCGACATCGTGAATCCAATCCCAGCCAACCAGCTGGCGCTGAATAACTGGCGCATCGTGACATTGCGCGGCAGGTCTGCTAAGCCCAGGCGCACCGCGATCCAGGCGAATAGCGTGACTCCGATTGCCTTTCCCAGGACAAGGCCAAGCACAACACCGATGCTCACCATACTCAACAAGCTCTGATCAAATTCCAGCGCCACACCCGCATTGGCCAACGCGAAAACAGGCAGAACAAAGTAAGTGGTCCAGGGCAGCAAACTGTGTTCCAGCCGTTGGGCGGGAGACTGCATGCGATCGGCGACAGTTTCAAGCGTTTGAGCAGCAACTTGCACCCGGTTGGTTTGCGCGCTGCCGGGCACATCAAACTCATCAAGCACCGAAACACACTGTGCCAGCAAAGCTTTTGTATCGGGTGCACCCCAGGTGGGGATAGTGGCTGCTAATAAAACCCCTGCGATGGTTGGATGGATACCTGACTCGAGAAAAGCAAGCCACAAACCGATCCCCAAAACAGCATACGGTAGGGGCGAATAGATGCGAATCCGGTTGAGTACGATTAAGGCACCCAGGATCACCGCCGCGATCAAGAGGCTGATCCAATGGATATCCGAAGAGTAGAAAATGGCTAATACCAGGATCGCCCCCAGGTCATCGGCAATCGCTAATGCCGTGAAGAATATCTTGAGTGAAAGCGGAGCCCTGCTCCCCAGAAGTGCCAGTACTCCCAGGGTGAAGGCAATGTCGGTCGCCATGGGTATCCCCCAACCCTGTTCACCAGGCCCTCCGGCATTAAATATCAGGTAGATCGCCGCAGGCACCAGCATACCCCCCAATGCGGCTGCAAGCGGTAGGACTGCCCGCCGCGGTCTTGAAAGTTCCCCAGTGCTCAGCTGACGTTTGATCTCCAGACCAACCACAAAGAAGAATATGACCATTAATCCATCGTTGATCCACTCGATCAGCGGCAAGCTAAAAGCAACCTGCCCGAAACCAAGTGCCAGTTCAGTTTCCCAAAAATGGAAATACGATTCAGACAGGGCTGAATTCGCCCACACCAGCGCAATAATGGCGCAGATCAATAGGAAGATGCCGCCCGAAGCCTCGATGCGCACAAACTCCTGGGCCAGCAGGCGAACCTGCACACCCAAAGGTTTCTCAACCGCATCGATCAGCGATTCCAAATCCCAGGCCCCATCGTAGCGGGTACCATTAATGAAGAAGCTTGGGGTGCCATTTACTCCACTGCGTACACCACCATGGAAATCATCCTTGACTCGTCCAGCAAAGACGTGCTCTTCCAGATCCTGTTTAAACCGGTCAAGATCGAGCTCAAGTTGGGCTGCGTAATCCAGCAGGTGAGACAGATCCAGGGCTTCCTGGTGCTCCAGCAGAAATTCATGCATCTCCCAGAACTTTCCCTGCGCTCCAGCTGCTTCCGTCGCTTCAGCAGCCAGCTGGGCATGCGCGTGTGAGGTGCGGATGGGAAAGTGGCGGAAAACATAGCGTACCCGGCCCCCTAAGCGTTGGCGCAGTTCGAGAATCACCGGGTTAACCTGCCGGCAGTAGGGACATTCCAGATCACCGTACTCAACCAGGGTAACCGGAGCGTCCTCGGGACCTAAAGCATGATCCTGGTCCGAGATGGGTACAGATAGTTTCGATGCGTTTGTGGAGGCCATTATTAATACCCTTTCAAGGCTCGAGTGACTCCAGGGCGGATAAAATACCATTTGCTCCCGGATTGACACCGGATGGAGAAACGTAGCTCCAGCGAATTATGCCTTGGGAATCGATAACAAATAGTGCTCTTTGGCAAAGACCTGCCTGTGGATCATAAACTCCATATTTTCGAGCAATCTCACCTTTGGGTTCAAAATCAGCTAACAAAGGAAATGACAGGTTGCGGTCCTTAGCATAAGCCTGGTGGCTCCAGTGGTTGTCAACAGAGATCCCCAATAGTTGGGCGTTGTGCTCCTCGAACAGCGGCAGCACTTCATTATAGAGCGCTAATTGGTCCCCGCAAACAGGACTCCAATCAGCGGGGTAAAATGCCAGGATGACAGGTTTGCCGCGCAAATCAGCCAGGGAGATCTCTTTCCCTTGGGTGCTCTCCAGGGAAAATTCTGGGGCTTGTGATCCAGCAGGCAGTACCGCTCCAGGAGAATTATTTCCTGAAAAACCCGTAGGGGTACTCACTGGCGAATTTAATTTTCCTTTTTTTCTAAACCAGTTCAAACGCTGCTCTCCTGAATGATCGGCAGATAATCATCTCTTTTTGATGCAGATAATCTTACCACTATCCTTTCCAATACCTGCCTCCTTGCTCAGGTGAGTACGGTGTTTGAACTCACCAGATAGGCAACCTGCTCCGATGGATATAGTTCCAGATCAAGCCGAGATCGGTTACGTATTTATTCCTTGGTCTTCCTCTCCTTAGATGTAAAGGTAGCAAAAGAGCTGCCCATTGTGGACAGCTCATCGGTGACTTTCATAGGATCTGCAATTCTGAGTGGGCTAGGGAATCTCTCCCGCCAGCTCTCTCTCAATCACTTGCTGAAAGATATCAAAGGGTTGCGCTCCGACGACCGCGATGCCGTTGATGAAAAAGG
>DATKXE010000207.1:0-3470 GCA_035529195.1 Anaerolineales bacterium | reverse complement strand
GCCCTGGGCATGCTGGGACTGACCCTGGCACTGATGTACTTCGCGGCTGATTATCTGAATTCCTTCCTCCTGGCCTGGTTAATCGTGCTGGTTGCCAGCCCGTTGCTTTACGCGCTGCGAGGCAGAGGTGCCCCCAGCTGGCTGGCTTTCCTGGTCACCCTGTTAGTAATCCTGATCGCCTTCGTAGGATTTGGCCTGGTCCTGGTGGTTGGTTTCAACCAATTAGTGGCGTCGATACCCGAATATGTTGGACAGGTGGACAGCCTGCTCAACTCTTTCGATGAATTTTTAATATCGCTCGGTATCGATCAAGGTCAGGTTAAAGCTGTTTTGAGCTCAATTGCCCCGTCGGATTTGATCCAAGGTGCTATCAACTTCCTATCAGCATTCATCGGATCATTTTCAAACATAATTTTGGTCATCCTGCTGGTTGTATTTTTGCTGATCGAGGCTTTCTCAGCGCCGCAGAAGCTTTCCGAAGATATCCGCGCTGGGAACGAATACCTGCAACGCTTCTTCCATGTGAGCGACACACTGCGGAAATACTTCCAGCTGACTACTGTAGTTGCACTATTCACCGGGGTGGTGGATACGATATTTTTCCTGATCATAGGCGTGGATTTCGCCGTGCTGTGGGGTATTACTGCTTTTCTGTGCAGCTACATCCCCACCCTCGGATTCTGGTTAGCCGCCATTCCACCCACAATCATGGCCTTACTTGAATTCGGTCCCGTACAGGCTCTGGTCGTTTTTCTGGGTGTGGTGCTGATCAACGGATTTGCTGAAAATGTGATCAAACCCAAATATATGGGAGAAGGGATTGACCTATCGCCACTGATGGTGGTCTTCTCGGTGATATTATGGGCTGCTGTCCTGGGACCAATGGGAGCAATCCTGGGGGTGCCGGTGAGCCTGCTGTTCAAGGAATTGATCCTGGAGGCGGACGATCAGAACCGCTGGATCGCAAAATTAATGAGCGCCGTCAAGCCTGAAACTCCAGAGGGAGAAGCTTAGCCTAGAGCGCTGAATTGAAAAGGAGCTTAGGAATACTAATACCCGTATGGATGATGCTTGAGGAGTGAGTTAGTGAGCCGCAAATACCCGTTTAGAAACCTGGTATTCAAAGGGGGAGGTATTAAGGCCTTTGCTTATATCGGTGCCATGCAAGCATTTGAAGAGCACAAGGTGCTGTCCAAGATCGATCGTGTGGCAGGCAATTCGGCCGGTTCCCTGATGGCGACCCTGGTCAGCTTCAGGAAGGATGCCCAGGATACCAGCATAATCATCGCAACATTGGATTTTTCGAAAGTAGCCTCAATGGGAGCGGACGAAGGGTCACAATCAGACTCCTCGATCCCCCACGTCATCAAGAGGAGGGAACAAAAAATTAAGGGTGGGATGAATGCCATCAGCCGGCTTTACCAGAATTACGGGTTGTTTTCAAGCGATTTTTTGCAGAACTGGCTCCAGGAAGTGATCGCGCAGGAATGTCATGGGAATGGCAAGGCTAGCTTTGCGGATTTCAGAAAGTTTGGATTCCGGGATGTGCATATTGTGGCGACCAATGTCTCCACCCATCAGGTGACCGAATTTTCCGCAGCTACGACTCCTGATATCCCCGTTGCAGAGGCGGCGATCGCCTCCAGCTCAATCCCTTTATTCTATGAGCCGCGGCAATTTAAGAGCGAATTGATTAATCCGAGTGATTATTTTGTTGACGGGGGTGTGCTGACCAACTTCCCCATTCATCTTTTTGATCATCCCATGTATGAAAAAGGTAACCGCCATTACGATCAGGGGGTTAATTGGGAGACCCTGGGCTGCCGGCTCTTCACCCCAGAAGAATGCAATGAAGAGATTGAACCCATCACCAATCTACCCAGCTTTGTAAAAAACCTGGTGGAAACCTTATCCATTACCGAAGATATCACCTTTACGAACACTTTAATCGACCAACTGCGCACGATTGACATCAGCAATTGCTGTGTAGGTACCAAGGATTTCAGCGTCCGGCCAGGTACCGAAAAATACGATGAATTGGTAGCGGCAGGATGGAGTGCTACAAATGAATTCCTGGAAGGCTACCAATCTCCAAAGGACAGGCTGTCCGGGATACGGGAAAGATTTCGGGAATATTTTGGGAAGTGATCGGGCGGTTTCATGCTGATCCAATAGTCAATAAAATTCTCGATCAGCCATGCAGCTGTTCCCACTCAGCCAGCAGCGCATTTAGCTCATTCTGAGTTTGAACGTAATCTTCGCCCAGCTCCTGGACTAAATCGCTTTCTGCGGGGGGATTCTCGAGCTGCAAGGTCAGCGCGGCCAGCTGCGTCTCTAAACCCGCGATCTAGTTTTCGATCTCCTGAAGAAGGAATTTACGCCTGCTCTCACTTTTTACCCGCGGCCCTTTGCGGGAATTCTTTTTACCAGCAGGTGGCTTTTCCAGATTGTCTTCTGCCTGCAGGCGCTCCTTTTCCAGCTGGGCATGGTATTGACTGTAAGTACCTTTAAATACTCGCAAAGCTTTTTGCTCCGGGAGGATCTCCCAAATCTGGGTGGCTAAGGCGTCAATCAGGTAGCGATCATGCGATACCAGGAGGATGGTGCCTTTAAATTCAGCCAGCACGGCTTGCAGCACTTCCTGGGAGGGGACATCCAGATGGTTGGTGGGCTCGTCGAGCAGGAGCAGGTTGGCGTTGGAAAGGGAAAGTTTTGCCAAGGCCAGGCGGCCGCGTTCCCCTCCAGACAGGGTTGATACCTGGCGGAAGACATCCTCTCCCTGGAATAGAAAGCGGGCCAGGTAATGGCGGATATCCGCCAGCAGCAGGCTTGCCCCAACCGACTCAATCTCCTCCACCAGCGTGCGCTGCGGGACAAGGTCTTCATGGGCCTGGGCGAAGTAACCGATATTTAGACCGGCACCTAACCTTACCTCACCGGATAAAGGTGGATGCTGGCCAAGAATGGTCTTCAGCAGGGTTGTTTTACCGGCTCCGTTTGGCCCGATCACTGCGGCACATTCCAAGCGGCGCAGCTCTAAATCATGGGTAGTTAATAAGAGGTTTCCTGGATAGCCGATAGTTACCTGGCGAGTGCTGAGGATGATATTTCCGCTGCGCTGCCCGGCCTTGAGATTGATGTTCAGGTTGGGGGGTTTTTTCAGGGGCGATTTTAAGGCATGGATGCGCCTTTCAACTTCAGCAACGCTCATGATGTTGGCCGAGATGTCGGCCTGGCTGCTGATCTCCAGCCAGCTTTTTCCCTGCATAGCCTCGACACCCAGGCTTTCTATGGCTTCAACCTGACGGCTCAAGCGGCGCAGCTTGCCCTTGGCCTGAGAGGTGCGCTGTCCGGCAATATGGCGCTTGACGTAATCCAACTCCTTATCCAGGCGCTCCCGCTCCGCCTCGTAGATCTGCTGGCGCAGCTGCCAGCGTTCCTGGCGCTGGTGGAGATAGGCGCTGTAGTTG
>DATKXE010000206.1:0-5100 GCA_035529195.1 Anaerolineales bacterium | reverse complement strand
CGGGGGTTATAGAGCCGGTGAAATGGAAAATTGGATAGGTTAAGGATTTCGTAATCTCTGGGTAAGTAGGCTGTAATCTTCCAGTGTGATACTGGGGGCAATTCAAACGAGGTTAGCGCCAACCTCACCGTACATTCATGTAAAGGAGTGTGAATCATGATTAAGAAAAGCGCATTAGTAGCACTGGTAGTTGCCATCAGCCTGGTCTTTGCAGTACCAGCCTTCGCAGGTGGCCCCCCGCCCGGATTGCCGGGTGGTGAAAGAGCACGCCCGGTGATCTATGTGGAAAGCCAGGGTTTGTACTACGATTCTATCGTTGGTCCATCTCTGCCCATGAAGGGGCGTTTCCAAAAGCTGAACGTGGGTGATGATGGAAGTCTATCCACCATGTGGGGGCCTGGCGACCAGGGATTTGTGGGCGGAAGGTGGTGGGTGGATGTCAATGGAGATGATATCAAGGACGAAGGTGACAAGTTCTTCTCCTGCCCGCTGCTGGGACCGGGCCGGGAAAATCCCTAAAATTCGCAGCTCTAATGGTTAACCAACAGCCAGGGTCAGACCAGACCCTGGCTGTTTGCTATCAGGATGCTTCACCCAGCATCGAGTCTGGATTATTTAAATAGTCCTGCGCTATTTCAAAGAACCTGCCCATGTGGAGTCCGTCCATCAGCGCATGATGGGCCTGCACGTCCAAAGGCATCAGCAGGCGATCGCCAGCCTCGAAAAACTTCCCCCATGCGAACCTGGGAATCGAATCGACTGGATGGAAATGCATCGGATGCATAAATTTGGTAAACGACACCCAGGGTATGGCTGTCGTATACAGCAGGTCGTCTTGTCCTGGCTTAATTTTGAGAGCAGGATCCTTTTGTGTTTCTGCAATCAGCTTTTCGGCTCTGGTTTTAAAAGTGGAAAAATTCTCTATATAGTCGAATGTACAGAAGTTGAACAGCCCATCTTTGGTTAGAATGGTTGTCGCTGGGTGGGTGATCTCGTGCTCTACCACTTCTCCCTCCCGGATGCGGTAGCGGAATTCAGGAATGGCGTTGGCGGCGCGGGCGATACAATAAACGATCCCCACGTTAATTGAAAAACCATGCTGTTTCATAAATGGATAGAAGGCCGTCAAGTCTACGTTTGCACACAGTCCGAAGTGCGGGTTATCGAAGGCGTTGAAGAATTCAAAGTGCTGGCGTCGCGGCCAGGTCTGCATGTTTATTCGACGCATGTCTCGCCTCCCTGAATGAATTGTGAATATCAAAGAAGTGCTCAGGTTTAGCACCTTGTGGGTCTATATCAGTATAGGAAATATTTTCTGCTTAAGCAAGTAGATCATGCTATTTGTAGAAAAAGCATTAAATAAAAGGTGAGCATTATCAGCTCGAGATTGAAAATTTTCCCTGGTGTGCGGATGATGGATTTGAGCGCTTGATGGAAGAAAATCACCATTCTCTACGACAAGGAAATGTGGAAGATTAAATTATTCGATGGGACAGAGGATTTAACAACAAAAAAGAGCTGCCAGTTTCAGCAGCCCCAGTTTCTGTGGATCTTGCTTGATCGCTGGGTATGCTTTGGTGTTGTGCTTCATGTACCCGCAGGCACGGCCGCTGTCAGCCGCCCTCACGCCGCGGAGATGAGATGGTCAAGACCCAGCAAGCCAACTATCTCATACAGGGTAGCCAACATACGTCGCCTGGGCTTCATCATATAAGCGAATTGCCAGCAATTCCCGGGTATCCCAAATCGTGATTGGCTTCACCGCTAACTCGGGATGTTCTTTAAGCAGCGTCGGAAGGTGATAGTTGGGCACCAAATGGGACAGGTGATGCAGATGGTGAAAGCCGATATTCCCTGTAAAGTAGCGCAAAATTTCCGGCAGCTGGTAGTATGAGCTGCCCTGCATGCAGGCTGCCAGGTAATCCCACTCATCATCCCTGGCCCAATATGCTCCCGGGAACTGGTGCTGGATATAAAAGAGCCAAACACCGATGGATAAGGCGATCATAATTACAGGCAGCTGAATCAGCAAGTAAGCCTGCCACCCGATTAACAGGCTGACCGACACTACTATTACCAGTAAGGCTAAATCGGTCAGCAATATGCTTTTCTTATCCTGGGGGTCCAGACCAGGAAACGGAATCCTTTGCGCAACCAGCATATTGATCCAGGCTCCAATCGTAAACAGGGTCAGTGGAGTTCTATAAACTCGATAGGCCAGCTTTTTCCATTTATTGGCTTCATTCCACTCATCAACAGTCAGCATCCAAACATCACCTTTACCGCGCTGATCCAGCTTGGCTACCGTAGCATGGTGCTTGGCATGAGCACGTCTCCAAAAATGGTATGGCGTAAATGTCAATATACCGGTTATCACGCCAAGAATATCATTGGCTCGTTTATTTTTTGAACCAAAGAAGCTTTGATGACCACAATCATGGAAAATAATAAATGTCCTTATCGCAAAGCCTCCTGCCGGAACAGCCAGCAGCAAGGTCAACCAATAAGAGATATCTAAAGTGAAATACATCAAAACCATCAGCCCGATATAAGGAACGACTGAGGTCAATATTTGACCCACCGCTTTCGGGAAATCAGGTACCTGATACTGCTTTACGATTTCAAGCCAATTAACTCTTTCAATACTCTGAACATCCGTGTTCATTCTCGCTCCCAGCTAATCTGCTAATTTGGGTATGAACCCCTCGATTGCCATACAGTTCTTGGAATGATCGCTAAACCTCTACTGATAATTGATAGATGATCTAAGCTGTTCAATCCTGGTGGAAGAACATACCCACCTGTGAATACCATATGCATGACCACAAATCCAATAATAAATTTCTTCCTGCGTTGGGTAATTAACTCCGATTTCAAGGCCACCGATATGAGCAATTTGACAATTGATTTCTAAGGATTCACAAGGGTGGATAATCATTAGCTGGAGGTCTGAATGGTCACTCTCTAGGTTCTGCTGCCCTTACCGGGGGCCGGGCTTTTGGTGCGGAGGGACCACGACGTTTGCGGCCCCGCCTGGGTCGCACCCAACCGTGACAGTGTTTGAAACTCATTTCACTGCCGCAGGGGCAGCGATCATCGGCTTTGGTTTTGCTGAAGTCGGCCGAGAAGTGCGCCTCCCTCTCCGCCACAATCGCCATCACATCCAAAGCGGGACGGCCGGAGCGCAACAGCATGGTGAGGATTTTTAAAGGTTCGTTAACACGGTGAAAGAAACCTTTGTATCCGGCACACAGATAATTGAGGCCGGGCTCACCGGTGGGGGTTTCGATGAACCTGTTTTTGGGGCATTCACCATGGCATGCGAAGCGCATATCGCAATCCAGGCAGTACTGCGGCAGCGAATCACGCTTATCCAGCCCGAACCTGGTTTGCTCGTCAGAACCAACCATCTGGAGCATATGCTCAGCTTTGATATTGCCCAGCAAGTAATCAGGCTCGACGAAATGGTCGCAGGAGTACAGGTCGCCATTGTGCTCGAGAGCTAACCCAAAACCACAGGTCTCTTCGAAAACGCACATGCCCGAGGAGGGCAGCCCCATCCAATTGCGGGCAGCTGCCTCAAAGGTCTGGACGAACATTTCTCCAACATCCTCCCGGATCCATTCATCGAAGACCTGGATCAGAAAGCGACCAAATTGTTCGGGCAGCACCGATCTTTCAGTAACCTTATTGCCCACCTGGTAAATATTGTATCCATCCGGATTGACACGTTCGATCACCGGGATGAACTGGATCCACTTGGTGCCGACTTCATCCCGCAAGAAGCGGTAAATCTCCTTGGGATGATCGCCAGTGACCCGGTTCACGGTCACCAGGATGTTGTACTCAACCTGGTGTTTTTGCAGCAAGCGCAATCCCCGCATGACCCTGTCATAGGTGCCTTGATTGCCCTTGTCCACGCGGTGGGCATCGTGCATGTGACGGGGACCATCCAGGCTCAGGCCGATCAGGAAGTTGTTTTCCTTGAAGAACTCACACCACTCGTCATCCAGCAGGGTGCCGTTGGTCTGCATGGTGTTCTCGAAGGTCATGCCAGGTTTGCGATTCTTCTCCTGTAGTTCAATTGCCCTGCGGTAGAAGTCCACCCCCATCAAGGTCGGTTCGCCGCCCTGCCAGGCAACGGTGACCTCTGAACTGCGGTGTGCCTCGATCAACTGCTGGATATACGTTTCCAATGTCTCTGCGGACATGCGGAACTTGCTGTCCGGGTAGAGCAGCTCCTTATCCAGGAAGAAGCAGTACGAGCAGGCCAGGTTGCAGGTGGCACCGCTGGGTTTGGCGAGTACGTGTATTCGGGGCGGAATTGGTTTATTTAGCATCGCTGTATTATATCGCGGTGGACTGCTTGCTCCATCACCAGCCACAGCAGCACGGACAGGTGCAGATTTCTGCTTAAGGAGAGTCGATTCCTCAGGCAAATCCTGGTTTACATTCAATTAGCATACGTTTACCCGAACGCCAGTGTCCAGTGGATACTGATCGTCCAGAGGGTAATGGAGGAAAGGAGCTGCCGGGAGAAGCAGCCCCAGATGCCAAAATTCTTTTTGGAGGGAGTGATATTCTAAGGTTGGGTCGCTGTGGTGAGAACCAATCTACCGCAGGCGCACTTCTAATCGTTAAGTAAAAACTCCAGTGCTTTATCCTTTATTGCCTGCATCGTATCTGGATCGACTGCTTCAGGTGCAAATTCTACGATCAAGCTGAGTTTTCCAGCACAAGTCACTGCTCCTAAAACTAAATTGACATTCGTCAAAGGAAAGGCGCCGCCAGGCTGCATGATCAAACGATCTAACTCTAAGGCTCCGTACTCTCGCGGAAAATCCATGCGGGTGAGATTGGTCACCGCAGTCCCCATAATGATCTGATCCAGAGATTCCATCTTGTCTCGTTTGAGCAGGGATAGGACGACATCATCTTTTTTGCTGAAGGTAGATAATTTGCTGTACCTTGAAGAATCTAGCGGGACAAGCCCGCCCAGTTTTTTGAAGTTTATGGCTTCAATAATGGCTGGTTCAAGATAACACCACTGAAGAAAATCATTAAATAGATTTTTATTCGTAAACAGCGGCTTTACTATTT
>DATKXE010000205.1:0-4403 GCA_035529195.1 Anaerolineales bacterium | reverse complement strand
ATTAATTTAGCTGCTGGGTGGTGCTTTCTCGAGCGGCACAAAAAAAAGCCAGGTCCTTCGGGTTATCAAGCCCGAAGGACCTTTTTTCTTTACCACAGGTTAATACATGTGAGAATAATTAGATTATTCCAGTTGGTGCTCAATAAGAAATTAAATACCCACCGCTGTCTTTATGCCATCTGGATGCCGAGCTCACCTTGGGTGTACCGGGCTAACCAGAGCATTGAAAATCTGATCCAATTCCAGGTTGTGATACCTACTTATTACCTACCAAAAGAGGGATGACTTTGCCCTGTCAATGATCTATAGTGGTGATGTGCTCATTACAAGCCTGATAAAAGTACATTGCGAAAGGAAGGAAAAAATGCTAGCAGGATATGAATACCAACAGACTGAAGTAGATGCGAGAAATTTATTTACGACATTGCCGCTGGCAGATGAAATTCGTCCAAATCAGGAATTAGAGAATTTGCTGGCTAATTTGTCCCCTGAAACACTCTGGGGTGATCGACAGCTGGCTGCCAAAAAAATTGGTTCTACGCATAATCCAGAAGCTCTTCCAGCGCTGTTAGCTGCCTTGCCAGTGGATCCTTTCTGGATGGTACGCTGTGACATAATTCAAGCCCTGGAGAGGATCGGAGATCCTGGAGCGATCCCCACCCTGCAAATGGTGGCACAGAGTGATGGTTTTCAGCTTGTGCGTTCATATGCAGCCAAGGCTGTCGAAAGACTCTCTCAGCGTGTGTAGGAGTAATTCCTAACTTTCTCCATCAGGAAGGATACACTATCTCTTAAATTTTTAAGGTCGTTAGAAGAACACCGGGGCGCGTTTTTCGACCACAAAATCGTTGAAATGAACCTGGTGAGAGAACTGACCGGAATGCAGGTCGACCGTTGGATCAACGAAAAAATAAAAATTTTGACGACCACGATAACGTTTCTGAGAATATTTGGGGATCTCGCCGGTCGAGAATAACCAGACCGAAATCGTCGAAAGATCAACGAAGGCTACCAAATCAGCGGGGCAATCATCTGGAACCCACCACTCAAGGGAAAGTTTTCCATTATCACCACTAGGCGTAGGCTTTTCATTAGTTTTTACCTGGACAGTATAAGCGCGTCGGTTGCGGGGTGAATAAGCAACTAGATCGATGCCAGAGCTGGTCTTCATGTGTGATGATTCAATACCCAGCAGCAACAGCTTGTACTGTAGAAGTAATTCCCCACTCCTGCCAATTTGTTGATTGTTCATATTAATCTCCTGAATGGTGTGAACAGCAGTGATTGATTTGCGGGATGATCTATCTTAAGTTTGGGAAAAAATGATTTGGAATTTACCTCCAAGAACAGGTAATCATCGGTTCGGATCTTGCGAGTGGAGTATCCGTGAAGAAATCCAAAATAAACAGAATTTTGTAAAGGGGGTAAATTTGCGCCAAACCTTCGGCAAGTGGATTAATCCGCTGATTCCGAATTGGTTTGAAGACGAGCAGTAATCCATTCGTCGATGTCCTGAATCACCTCAACATGCCCGGGTTCGTTGTGGATTTCGTGAAAATATGAAGGATAAACTTTGAGCGTTTTATCTGTGGAGGAGACCTGGTCGAAAAGCTCTTGGCTGCCCTGTGGGATGCATAAAGTATCTTCTCCACCATGGAGGATCAGGATAGGTAGATCAATGGCAGAGGTATTTTCTCTGACCCGGTTTTGGGCATTGAGGTATTCTGTGCCCCACCGGGCAGTAAGCACTTTGAAGACTGTGGGATCATCTTGATATTTTTGGACCACCCGGGCATCACAAGAAAGCTGTGAGGGGTTGATTGGAGAGGCAAGTGAAAAGGTTGGCCACACCCGGGATAGGAATTTTGCAGCAGCCACCAGGAGCGGGGAGGCTGCCTGGGATGAATCAATCGGAGAAGCGCTGACGATGACGCCGGCGAGATGATCGGAATCCTGGAGGAGATAATCCAGCAGCACCAAAGCACCCGCGCTGTGCCCATACGCGAAGAGAGGCAGGTTGGGTTCACGCTCGTGAATAATTTCCAGAAAATGGACAAAATCTATGCGATACTCATCCCAGGAATCAATATATCCGCGGGGACCTGGTGAACGTCCGTGTCCACGCTGGTCAAAAGCAAAAACGGCAAGACCTTGTGGGACAAGGACATTAACCAGGTTTTGATAGCGGTCAGAGTGCTCGGCTACGCCATGAAGGATAGCCAGTGCGGCTTTAGGTTGGTCTTGGGGATACCAGGATTGGGAATATAGTTCAAGGCCGGAATCGCCTTGAAAGGTGCCTTCGCTCCATTGCATCTCGGTCTCTCCTCCGAGTCAATTAATTATTACCTGCACAAAATGTAATTATACGCCGGACGCATGATCTTGCAAGGTTGGATAGAAATATTAGCATAAGTGATGCGATATTCAGGGGTGTAAGTGATTTGAAAATAACATCAAGTGAAGGATGCCCCTTGTCGGTCGAGGAGAGGCTATCGTTGCGATTGCTGTTCCTTAAATGGGTGAATGATGACAGAATCCAAAATGGATCCAAAATGGAGCTTGACAAGTGAAACACTATTCGCTATAATAAATAAAAAGAACTTTGAAACACAAAGTACTTTACGGAAGACAGAGATATCTATTGTGAAGGAGTAAATCATGAACGAACAAAAAATCTCCATTGAAGAAGCCGACCGCCAGGTTTTTAGATCGTCATTTGAAGATGGGCTGGTGGATATATACATCTCCGGTGTAGTGTTAATGTTGGTAGTGGCACCCTTTTTGAGCGTATACCTGGGTGATTTCTGGAGCTCTGCCATATTCTTACCGTTCTGGGGAGCAATTTACCTGGTGCTGCGCTGGATCCGGAAGAATTGGGTTAAACCAAGAGCAGGTGTGGTAAAGTATGGCGCGGTGCGTAAAATGAAAATGACCAAATTCACATGGATCATGCTTGTGCTAAACGTGCTCTTCCTGATCCTGGGTCTGGTTGCTTTCTTCATGCCCACAGGTCCAGGTTGGACCATGACAATTCCTTTCGCACTGATGTTGTTAATCAGCTTCAGCCTGGCGGGTTATTTCCTGGATGTGACCCGATTTTATGTATATGGGATATTATTGGCCAGTGGTTCCTTTGTAGGTGAATGGCTCTACCAGAACTTCGGATTCTCCCATCACGGTTTACCAGTTATGTTTGGATTGATGTCTGGTGTAATCTTTCTAACCGGAGTATACAAGCTGGTTACTTTCCTGCAGAAAAACCCGCTGCCGGGTGAGGAACAGATGCAGTGGAAGGCGAAAAATGGCTGAAGATATTGAGAGATCTTCACACATCGATCAGCTCCCGAAGATCGACAGCCTGATCCATGCGCCTTCGCGCTTGCAGGTGATGACCTATCTGTACGTGGTGGACAGCATCGACTTTGTCTACCTGAAAAGGATGACCGGCATGTCCTGGGGTAACCTTTCCACCCACCTGACAAAGCTCGAAGAAGCAGGGTATATCAGTATTCGAAAATCATTCCAGGATAAAAAACCGAATACAATGATTGAACTGACAGATGAGGGACGGGAAGCCTTCCGGCAGTATAAAGACGATATGCAGCAGGTGTTGGGAAATTTACCAGATTGAGGTGGAAATCAGACCAAAACAGGCTCAATCGACTGGATTGAGCCTGTTTTTTTTCAGAAGGTGGTTGAGTATAGAAATGACTCATGCTGTGGGGAGGTTCAGGGGAAGAACATA
The DNA here is from genome assembly GCA_035529195.1 of Anaerolineales bacterium. Taxonomy (GTDB): domain Bacteria; phylum Chloroflexota; class Anaerolineae; order Anaerolineales; family UBA4823; genus PFL25. Next base: position 658 of record DATKXE010000205.1, on the reverse strand, counting down.
TCAACTGCTAGACGGACAATTACAGATGCGATGGGGATGAATACAGAGAAGAATAGGGTGTGCAGCATCGTGATGTTGTATGGCCAGGTGCGAGCATCCCGCAGGCGCTGTTCGTATGTAACTAAGGTAGAAATCAGGGTTGGGGTCTCTCCGGGATCTTCACCCCGTTCAATCTGCTTTACCAACTCCCGGCAGGATTGGTTGATGCGTGAGGTAACGGGTTCAAGCGCTCTCTTTTTCTCGGCAGCCAGGATGAGGTGAGTAGGACGCATGCTGAGGAAGAATATTAAGATGGTGAAGATCACAAATAAAATGTTGGAGATCCAAAATTCAGGAGATGAGATTTGGGCAACTTGATCGGTGAAGAGCAAGCTCAAGGTGATGCCACCGATGAATACCAATGCCAGAAATAAGCTCAGGCGGCCGACTGTTTAATAGGAGTTGGATTGAGGATATCGATTTTCAGGGGGAAGCGGTGCAAAGCAGCATTAACCCGGGTGCTGGAGACTGCGATGAAGATCGTCCAGGCTAGATGGCGTACATCAGGCAGGTGGATACAAGCCAGTAAACAGTTACCTAAGAGAAACCCAGATCATCATCAGCGGAAAGTACCGCGGGGATACCCAATAGTAATCCAAATCGGTTGCGGCCGGCTGAT
>DATKXE010000204.1:0-3995 GCA_035529195.1 Anaerolineales bacterium | reverse complement strand
GTTGTATATTGGTGATGCGGTTATGATTTCTAATGAGACAGACGATGCAGATGCTCTTGGTAGATACTTGAGCATTGAAGCTGCTACCATAACTGACGGAGGGCAGATCCTTGGTGTTGTAACAAGTTTTGTGGACTCACGCCTTGAGAATACGAACCTAGTTAAAAGCTCTGGTGGGGTTGAGGCGTTAGCCAAGGTTTGTCTGGCACAAGATGTTGTGTTCCAGATTAAGGGTGCTGGTGGTGGAACTGTTACCGCCGCTACTTTTTTGGGAATGAACGCGAGAATGGTCGCTGGTACTGACAGCGCAATAACTGGTTTATCGGGAGATGGACTTGATGAGGGTTCTGGAGCCGCGCCTTCTGCGGATGCTTCTAATCCGCTAGTTATTCTTGGCATATCGGACTTACCTAATAACACGTTGGGAGATTATGCGATTTGGGATGTTATTATAAACACCCCCCAACTTTTTAATCTTGGTGGTGCGACTGCTGTTGGTCGTCACCTCGGAGTTGCAACAGCATAAGGAGAATAAACAATGGCTGGAGTTATTACTACTGGAAATCACCCCAAGGCGTTATGGCCAGGGGTTAAAGCATGGTGGGGCCGTACCTATAATGAGCATGTTGTAGAGTACACGGGCCTTTTTAATATGGAATCTTCTTCACAGAATTATGAGGAAGATGTGCAGGTAACGGGTTTCGGCCTTGCCCCTGTAAAACCTCAAGCTGGTGGGGTGGTGTATGATTCTGAATCTCAGGGTTTTACCAAAAGGTATTCGCACGTTGCGTATGCTTTGGGTTACATCACATCATACGAAGAACTGAAAGACAATCTGTATGAGGTTGTCGGAAAACGTAGGGCGCAGGCAAACGCCTTTTCCCAGCGACAGACTAAAGAGACTGTTGCCGCGCAGGTTTACAATCGCTGCGTGACGGCTGCTTATACTGGTGGTGATGGTGCGTGTCTGCTTGCTACCGACCATCCGAGTAAGGCTGGTAATTGGAGCAATATGCTCTCAACTGCTGCTGACCTCTCTGAAGCCTCTCTGGAAGATATTTGTATCCAGATTGCTGGTGCTACTAATGACCGTGGCCTGAAGATTGCTATTCAGCCACAGAAACTTATCATCCACAAACAGGATATGTTTGAGGTCACAAGGATACTGAAGTCTTTGAATCAGTCCAACTCTGCCTCTAACGACATCAATGCTCTTAGGGTTATGAATATGTTTCCCGGTGGCATTGAGGTCAATCACTATCTTGCTGAAACCGGAACCGATGCTTGGTTTGTAAGAACCAACTGTCCCCGTGGGATGATAGGATACGACAGGGACTCCGTTCCTCTGAAAAGGGAGAACGATTTTGATACCATGAACCTTAAAGCCATGAGTTACGAGCGGTACTCTTTTGGGTGGACTGACCCGAGAGGACTGTACGGATCTGCTGGCGCGTAAATATTAACAATCTGAACTATTAGGTTTTCCCCCTTTTGGGGGAGCCTATAGGTTCTAATAGGAGGATTTAAAAATGCCGATGTCTAATTATCCAGGCGGATTCAAGCATGGTGTCAGCATAGAGGGTATCCCATATCATATGGCTCATTCTGGGAAAACCTTTTGGGTGGACGAAAATGCTTCATCTACTGGTCATGGAACACAAAACAACCCCCTCAAATCTATTGATGATGCAATGGGAAAATGTCTTGCAGGTAGAGGGGATCTTATCATTGTAAAACCGGGGCATATAGAGAATATCTCTGCTGCCGGAGATCTTGCCTGTGATGTTATCGGGGTAACGATTGTTGGTACGGGAACTGGTGATGACCAAGCGAAGATTACTTTTGATACAGCTGATACTGCTTCGGTTACCGTAACGGTTGCCAACGTCACTTTTGACAACATGTGGTTTGAGTGCAATTTTGCAAATGTTGACGGTGCCATTGCTGTTGCAGCGGGTGGAGATTATTTTACCATCAAGAACAGTAGGTTCACAAACTCAACAACGACAAAAGATTTCGAGAATGTTATAGCCCTGGCTGATGGGGCAAACTACTTTTCATTCATAGATAATGATGTCCACATGATAGCGGGATCTGATACTGAAGCATTTGTAGCGACTGTCGGTGAGTCCCTTGGAATGAGGGTAATCGGAAACAACATAATTGGAGAATTTTCAACTTCAATCTTTGACATTGATGCAACTGCTATAACTGGCGCACCTCTTTTCAGGGACAATCTTATGATTAACCTGACCGTCGCAGCTAATTTCTGCGTTGAGATAGATGGTGCTACCGTAGCGTTATTCTGTAATGAAAACTACGGATGTGCTGGCGATGACTTACCGGTTGCTGCTTCTACTGCATCTTTTTTTGTTAATTGCAATGGCGTTGATGCCTTGGATGCGCAAAGCAGAACATTTCCAAAAACCGCAACCGCATGGCCTTGATAGCTAGCGATATAGGAGGATCTAAAAATGTCAAATGTATTTAAACGTATGATTGAACTAAATGGGATGCCGTATCATTTATCCCATCCCGGAGAAACATTCTGGGTAGATGAGAACGCTGGTAACGGTGTTAATAATCGTAGGGGTACTTTCGCCAATCCCGATTCAACGATTGAGTCCTGTATGAGTAGATGTACTTCTGGCAGGGGCGATGTCATTATGGTGAAACCTGGACACATTGAGAACATTTCGGCAGCCGCTGACCTTGTTTGCGATGTGATCGGGGTAACGATTATCGGTTTGGGAAGTGGTGACGATCAGGCAAAGATTGTTTTTGATACCGCAGACACCGCCGATATTGATGTGTCGGTTTCAAATGTTACCTTTGATCATATGTGGTTTGAGTGCAATTACGCCAATGTTGATGGGGCGATTGATGTCGCTGCTACTGGTACATATTTTACTATCCAGAATTGCAGGTTTACGAATACCTCAACTATTCTTAATTTTGAAGAGGTAATAAATCTTGCAGCCGCAGCTAATTACTTTTCATTCTTAAACAACGATGTTCACCTTATCGAAGGGTCTACCGCTGAAAGTCTTGTCTTTACACAGGGTGAATGCCTTGCCATGAGGGTAATCGGGAATAATATAGTAGGAGAATTTTCAACTTCGATATTCGATGTCGATGCAACTGCGCTTACAGGTGGCCCTATTTTCAGGAATAATTTTATGATTAACCTGACTGCCGCTGCTGATTACTGTGTCGAGATAGATGGAACTACCGTTGCCATATTTTGCAATGAGAGGTATGGAACTGGTGGGGCAGATGAACCCCTAAACGATGCTGCGGCATCTTTTTTGATTGATTGTCATGGTGTTGATACGGCTAACACGTCTAGTATCCTGTGGCCTACAACTACGGTTACATGGCCCTAATGGTAAAAAAGATAGTTGTATGTACTGCGTGGGGTTCACCTTTTTCGTGGACTCACGCAGCGTACAATATGATGAACTTAACCAGACCGCCCGGGGTGGATGTTATGTTCACGCCCGGATACGGTTGGTGTCCAGCAAGAAGACATATGTATGGCGTTGAACGTGCCTTAGAATGGGGTGCAAGTCATGTATGTTTTTTGGGCGGCGACCAAGTGCACGAGTTAGGCATATTGGTTAAGTTCACCGACCACCTTGAAAGTGGCTATAAAGTAGTTACTGCGCTTGTAAATTCAAGGGGAAGGGTTAGTGAAGACCAAGAGCCATTCCAGAGTAATGCTTGGAAGCAGGAAGAAGATAAGTTCGTTCGTATAGACAAGGAAGATAACCCACTCCAAGAAATAGATACGATAGGCTCTGGTGCTTTAATATTCGATATTGGCCTATTATCATCTTTGAAGAAGCCTTGGTTTGAGGAAGCAATAATTGATAAGGACTGCAATCGAGTAACTACTATGGACACTCGTTTTGTATGGAGATTGAGGAACGAAGCGAAAGCTAAAATCCTTTGTGATTGCTCTATAGGCACGAAACATTTATAAGTGTTCGGTA
>DATKXE010000203.1:0-5662 GCA_035529195.1 Anaerolineales bacterium | reverse complement strand
CTCATTGCGAATGCTGGATGTGTGGTTGCCCATAATCCGATCAGCAATCTCAGGTTAGGAAGCGGTGTAATGACATTTCGCCACTTACGGGACTTTGGCATACCAATCTGCCTGGGAACGGACGAAGCCAATGTTGATGATACTGCCAATATTTGGGGGGTTGGTAAGGTAGCTGGTTTAATTCATTCGATAACTGAGCCAGATTATGAAAAATGGCCCAAAGCAAAAGAAATTGTCTGGTCATTAACCCGCGGGGGTGCACGAGCAATGCGGTTAGAGGGAGTCACTGGTGTACTTGCACCGGGATATGAAGCAGATCTAATTCTTCTCGATCTTTATTCCCTGGCTTTTACCCCACTTAATGATATTTACCGGCACCTTGTTTATTGTGAAAATGGTTCCTCGGTGGTAATGACAATAGTTGCCGGGCAGGTCGTGATGGAAAGTGGAAAGGTTCTCACAGTGGACGAGGAAGCGATCAAAGCTGAGGTACGAGAATTAATGGAAAGCTACAGAAAAGAGATCCAAAGAACTACCGATTCAGCACGACTACTTGAACCATATTATCGAGAAATGTATCTGCGCTGTGCCGATATGGATGTTGGCATGAATCGCTGGGTGCAATAATTAGATATTAACAATGGATGTAATTATCCTTTTAACTTCATTATGAGTTCTTTATGCCTCCTTAATCAATTTTTTGTTAGATTAGGGAAGCTTGTAGAAGAAATTATTGATTACTGTACGTAATATTTACTACCATGAGAATAATCTGATTTTGAATTATTTAACAATCATTTACTGAAGAATGCACAATCAATAAATGCCACAATGCTTTGAAAGGGAGACACCATGGAGTTTTCAAATAAGATCAGAACAATTGAGGCATTAGTCGGAGAGATTGGGTTTGAAGGGGAAAGTTTGCTCTCGATTAATGATTTAACAAATGACCAGATTTACGGATTGTTCGAACTCGCCCGGACACTCGAACCCTGGAACCGGTCAAAAATGGATCTGTTACCAGGCAAAGTTATGTCCACTCTCTTTTTCCAACCCAGCACCCGCACACGAATGAGCTTTGAGACTGCAATGCACCGGCTTGGCGGTTCAGTGATCAGTGAAGCAAACCCAATGGTCACTTCTTCTGCTGCCAAGGAGGAGAGCTTGGCGGATATGATGAAAGTGGTCTCAAAATATGCAAATGTGATCGTGCTTAGACATCCAAATGATGTCGAAGCACGTGAAGGCGCTGCTTTCTCAGAAGCACCAGTGATAAATGGGGGTTTTGGGAATTGGGAACATCCAACTCAGGCACTGTTAGACCTATACACGCTCTGGCGAACACATAACCGGGTTGAGGGACTGAAAGTATGCATTGCCAGTGCTGATTTAATCGCTGCACGCACAGGGCATTCTATGGCATACGGATTGGCTCGTTTGGGTGCTCAAGTCACTTTGGCAAGTCCAAAGAAGAATCGCACACCTGAAAAAGTGATGGAAAAGATTAATGCTGAAAACAGCAGCGTGGAAGAAGCTTTTGATCTCAACCAGGATCAATTCAACGAACTCATTAGTGGCATGGATTTAGTTTATCTGCCTGGCTGCAGTGCCCCCAAGGGTCCCGAATCTGAGGCTTTTAAGAAGCTTATGGATGACTATTATGTCCGCTTCGATACATTGGATAAGACATTTAATGAATCCGGCAGGATCATCCGAGTGACCCATACGCTTCCCAGACGGGCAGGTGAGATGGATCAAAAAATCGATACATCCGTGCATCAACAATACTTTGAAGCAATCGCTTACAGCGTATCGATTCGCATGGCGCTGGTTGTAAGTATGGTGGGCTTATAACCAGATGATGATACCCAGTTTAATATTGAGATCTGGCATTCGAATGATCAGATATGAGGCTATTTGAAAAGTGAAGTTAATTATTGTTGTAGATGGTGATCTGTTGGTTTCTGCTAACTCTGGTCATGGCATGCAGGAACAAATGGATGCTATCACTCGAATCACTGATCCAATAGGGCAATTAGTGAAGGAAGGGCACAATCTGGTAATAACCCACGGCAATGCTGCCCAAGTAGGGTTTGTGCTGTTGCGTGGGGAGGCCGCAAGTCATGTTGTGCATTCATTACCTCTTGATATTTGTGGCGCAGACACTCAAGGCGCTACCGGGTATATGCTCCAGCAAGCATTAAAGAATTGGTTAATCGAACAGGAAATTCAGGGTGAGGTAACCACAATTGTCACGCAAGTCATCGTTGGTGGAACTCCACTGCCTGGGATCCCATGCACCAAAGGAATCGGACCATTTTTCGATGAGGGAAGAGCACAATCTTTAAAAATCAATCGTGGATGGGATTTGGATCTAATTCCAGGACAAGGGTATCAACGGGTTGTACCATGCCTGACTCCTCTTGAAATAATTGAGGGGAATACGATTCGCTATCTTGTAGAACGAGGAGTGATTGTCATCTGTGCTGGAGGTGGAGGAATTCCTGTAAGGTTCAATGATCAGGGTGGTTTTTCTGGAGTTGAAGCAGTGGTCGATAAGGCTTACACGGCAGCCCTTATTGCCCAGGAGACTGGGACAGAAATGATTGTATTTGTTTCCCCATGGAAAAGGATTGTCAGTGTATTTGATCTCAGAATTAACAGCAAATTATTGCACATGAACCTGAGTGATCTTGATGAAATGATCGATCCCAGCGTGGCTATGGAAGACACCATGCGACACAAACTGATCGCTAGTCGAAATTTCTTACAGAACAGTGGCGGGTCTGTCCTGATCGTGCCACCAGATCAACTGGGAATGGTTCCAGATCACTGTGCTGGTATTCAACTCAGTGCAAAATAGTTTGTTTCTGAGGAATATTATCCAGAACTGATATCCCTGGACAACGAAATTCTTAATCTTCAATTAGGAGAAATTAACATTTATGTCCGGAAAAATTGTCGTTATTACTGATCCTGAAAATATTGGGCACGCATTAGCAGGTGAAACTGGTACCTGGATAGTGAAGTGAATGCAGTTCACAGACTGAATAGAAATTTGGGTTTTTAAGGTAGATGAAAATGGCTGACCTGTATCTCAAGAATGCACAAGTTGTAACGGAAGATAAGGTATTCCTGGGGGGAGTTGTTATCGACGGTGAACAAATTACTTTAGTGATCGAAGGAGACATAGAATTTAAAGCTGTTCAAGTAGTGGATCTCGGTGGGAAATATTTGCTCCCAGGCTTGGTTGACGATCATGTCCACTTCAATGAGCCAGGACGTGAGCATTGGGAGGGATATCGCACTGGCAGTATGGCTGCCGCCGCTGGCGGTATCACAACGTTCTTGGAAATGCCTCTCAATGCAACACCACCGACGATAAGTCAAGATCTACTCGACAGAAAACGTCAGGTTGTGAAGAGTGAGTCTGTCGTGGATTATGGTAACTGGGGTGGTTTAGTTGACAATAATCTGGCTGATCTACCAGGGCTGCACGAAGGCGGTGTGATCGGCTTCAAGGCTTTTATGAGCAACAGCGGTGTTGATTTCGAGCGTGTGGATGATGATGTGCTATACGCGGGCTTAAAGCTGGCCGGCGAATTGGGCAATCTGGTCGGTACTCACGCTGAAAACGAATATGTCACAGGTTATCTCGGGAAGCTGTTGCGGGATGGGGGGCGGAACGACAGGAAAGCTTGGTATGAGTCGAGACCTCCAGCATCCGAATTAGAGGCCATCCAGAGAGCTTGCTACTGGGCTGGCGTAGCAAACGGAAATCTGCACATTGTTCACATCACTATCCCAGAAGGGATCTGTGCCGTGGAAGATGCAAAAAACAAGAACATTAATGTCACATCGGAAACCTGCCCACATTACCTGGTATTCGATCACGATGATTTTGAAGAAATTGGTCCTGCTGCTAAATGTGCGCCCCCGATCCGTTCTCGTCAAGCTGTGGATGAAATGTGGAATCTTGTGCTGGAAGGCAAGGTAGATACCATTGCCTCTGATCATTCGCCCTGTCTTTGGGAAGACAAAGCGCCAGGCATGCATGATATCTGGAAAGCTTGGGGAGGTATCTCCGGGTTGCAAACAATGCTGCCAGCAATCCTGACTGAAGGGGTTCATAAGCGCGGCTTGCGATTGGAAGATGTAGCTCGCATGATGGCGGCAAACCCTGCCCGAATATTTGGTTTATATCCTAAGAAGGGCGCTCTGGTACCTGGATCGGATGCCGATATTACCGTTGTCGATTTGGATGCAGAATGGACGCTTTCGGCTGAGGACTTGTTTTACAAGAATAAGCACAGTGCCTATATTGGATATTCGTTCAAAGGAAAAGTAGAGCAAACCTTCGTGCGCGGCAAGCCTGTTTTCCAGGACGGGGTGATTTTAGCTCAACCAGGATACGGTAAAGCATTGAAACGACAATATAAGTATTCATATGCGTAATTATTTACTCTTTGGCTGTAAAAATTCATGTCACAAATGAATTTGAATTCCTTTGAAAAGGAAGTTCTTGGCGCTGTTAATGCTGAAGAAGTGGCTTTATTTCTACAAGCCATCATTCAGCAACGAAGCGATAACCCACCAGGAGATTGCCGTAAGGCGGTGGAAGTTGTGGCCGAGAAGCTCTCTGAAGCGAGCGTGGATTTCGAAATACTTTTCAATCAGGAACACCAACCGAATTTGATTGCCAGCTTGGGAGATGCTGACAGTGAACGTTCGCAACTTATGTACCATTCGCACATCGATACAGTATCGCCTGGTGAACTGGATCGCTGGTCAGTGGACCCCTTCGGTGGCGAAATTAATGCGGGGCTTATCTATGGCCGTGGAGCTGGTGATGACAAAGGCAGCGTCGCGGCCCAAGTGATGGCTTTAGTAGCACTAGCTAGAGCAAAGGTGCCCTTCCGTGGCTGCTTAAGGGTAGTAGTAGTTTCGGATGAAGAATTTGGTGGAACCAACGGCACTATTTGGCTACATCAGGAAGGCAAGCTGCAGACTGATCTTTTAGTCGTGGGAGAACAAACCAACAATCGGGTTGCAATCGCTGAACGTGTAGCCTGTGGAATTGACATAACGGTAATTGGAAAGAGCGCCCATGGTGCCATGCCCTGGGAAGGTGAGAATGCGGTGCTCAAAGCTGCACGGGCAATAACCTATTTGCATGATCATCTCTTCCCACGACTTGAAGCTCGAACTCATCCATACCTGCCACCACCAACACTTTGTGTCTGTAAAATCGAAGGGGGTCAACAATGGGGGGTGGTGCCTGAACGTTGCAAGGTAGAAACAGATCGGCGCTTGGTACCGGGAGAAACACGTGAGTTGGCGATGGAAGAGATCCGCCAGATATTGGATGATTATTCCGCCAATGTTGAACCGCTCAACTATGAGCTATTTTCCACAGGTGAGGTGGCTGCAAATATCGACACTCCTCCAGAAGATCCTTTCGTAGTGCTAGCAAACCATACACTCCAGGATCTAGCCAGAGAGCTAAGACCTTTAACAGGATATCTTCAGACCAGCGATGGACGCTGGTTTGCAAAAGATGGTATTCCGATCATCATTTTTGGACCCAGCGAACCGGCCGTAGCTCATTCAACAGATGAGTATGTCAGCGTAGAACAGCTGTATGAAGCGACCCAATTCTTGA
>DATKXE010000202.1:0-4796 GCA_035529195.1 Anaerolineales bacterium | reverse complement strand
CTTCCATATCTGTCCAGGGGGAGAATACCCGTTCTGCCAAGGCATCTGAACGCTGGTTTATGATCTCGTAAAGAATGGCTAATCCCAGATTGGACATGCCCAAATCATAAATATCCGGGAAAACCAGGGCAACTCGAGTTTTGATCGATTCCCAATCTTTTACCACCTGATTCAATTCACCACCGGTATAACGACCGGGTTTGCGTACGGTGGGCAGGATGCGCTCGAGTCTGGTTTCAATCGAAGAGGGTGTGGTTAACATTAAAATCCTCACGGGGTTTGATATTTTGAACTAATCCGGTGATTATAACCCACATTCGGATAAATCAAATTACGGTGACGATCAGAGGTGAGCAGTTTGATTCGTGAAAAAATCAATCCGCAAATGCTTAAACACAAATGAGGCTGTCTGAAAAGGCAGCCTTTTCGCATATCACAAACAAAAAGCAAGAACTATACAGATCTTGCGATCTTGCTGAGATTGTGAGCCATGCAAAGGATGCCCCACTCGGTGCTAACTTTGCCCAGGCCCCTGAGCATGAATCTCCGAAATCCCATGTTTTGTTTAATCTGACCATACACTGCTTCCACCTCAATCCCCCGTTTGCGCCGGTGTTTCACTCCCTTGGGCGACATCAGTCGCTCATGAGCTTCCCGCCTCAATCGAATGAGTTCTTCCCCACGATAAATCCGGCGATTGTACTTCGACAGGGTACACGCTGTTTTCACCGGGCAGTCTGAGCAATCCTCACATTCATAGATACGGCGAGTTGAATGATAGCCATTCCAACTGCGCACATCTTTGGTAAAAATGTAGTTTAGTTTCTTTCCCTGGGGACAAGTATATTGATCCGTTTCAGGGGCATATTCCATGTTCTCAGCCCGATAAAGTTTTTTCTTTTTGTAGTTTCGTTTCTGCTCATAGTGAAAGCTCTGATACTTCACAAAGGCCGCCACCCCACACCTTTCTAGATAGGCATAGTTTTCTTCACTGCCATATCCAGCATCAGCTATCAAATTCTCGGGATACCTTCCTGTATTTCTCTGAAATTTCTCAAGATGTTCCTGCAGACAGCTTGTGTCTCCTGCCCGACGATGCAGGCTGTAGTTCAGTATGAATTGATTTTGTGTTCCCGTTTGAATGTTGTATCCCGCCTTCAATTGCCCATTGCGCATGTGATCGTCTTTCATTCTCATGAAGGTGGCATCTTCATCAACTTTGGAGAAACTGTTTCTGCCCTCAAAAGTTGCATCATACTGCTCATACTTCTTCTGCCTTGGGATGAAGTCTGTTTCTAGTTTTTTTTTACCCGCTTCACAATCTTATTTTCTGGCCCTTTCCGTAGTACCTCATTTAGCTTATCTGCCACTCGCTGCAGATCCTCACTGGTTATCTCTTTGCCTCCCTCCATCTCGTTCAAATCTCGCTCTCCATACACCCCATCTTCCCATTCCTGAACTGTTTCTACCTCATCCAGCAATGTTTTTACATTTTCCTGGAGTTTGGCTTTGTAATTCTCCGTACTCTTTTTCCAAACAAAACTATATTTATTGGCGTTTGCCTCCATCTTTGTCCCGTCAACGAAGTATTGCTCCAAGTCCACCAACCCCATATTTAGCAGTTCTTCCACCAGCTGCGTGAACAGACCTTCGATCGTTTCCCGCAAAATCACACTCCGAAAGCGATTCACCGTCCGAAAGTCCGGCTGATTCATTCGACTCAACCACAGAAAGTGTATGTTTTCTCGCATTGCTTTGGCTATTCTCCGCGACGAAAAGATCCGTTGGCTGTATGCGTACAATATCACCTTCAGGAGCATGACTGGATGATATGCACTTGTGCCTCCCCCCTGATATTGTTCATCCAGCGCGCTGGTATCGATCCGATTGATGATCTCATCCACTTGTCGCACCAGATGATCCACCGGAACCATCTCTTCCAGATTCAGCGGTATCAGCATTGGTTGTTTTTGATTGTAGGGTTTGTAGATTTGTTTTTTCATTCCCCTATTGAATCACATTTCCCCCTTTCGCGATAGAGGCTGTCCCGTATCTTTTGGGACAGCCTCAGGTTGCGTTTTAGTTATCCTGTTTATTCAAAAATCCAGGGGTCAACAGCACGACTCCAGGAAACCAGCTCCTGGTCTGAAAACCAGAGGGCTACCTCTGTTTGGCCGTTTTCAGCCGAATCTGATGCATGGGTGAGATTTCGGCCGACCTCCAGGCCAAAGTCATGACGAACTGAGCCCGGTGCTGCCTCGGTAGGACGGGTGGCGCCCATGGTCTGGCGCACAGCTGTGATAGCATTTGGCCCTTCCCATACCATTGCCATGACCGGCGCTGACGTTATATAGGCGATCAAGCCGTCATAAAAAGGTTTTCCCTTGTGAATGGCGTAATGTGTTTCTGCCAACTCCATGCTGACCTGTAAAAATTTTGCGCCAACAAGTCGTAAACCTCTGCGTTCAAGCCGGGCGATTATTTCCCCTATCAGGCCTCGTTGGACCCCATCGGGTTTGATTAAGACGAGTGTGCGTTCCAAGTTTCCTCCAGGGTTATTTGAATAGATCCTCTGCCCGATTATAAGCATCCAGCGCTTCCTGGAGCATATTTGCATGCATATATGCATCTCCCAAGGATTGGTAAAGGGAAGAATCCATGGGATATTTACCCAGAGCTGCCTGAAGATCGCGGATAACTTCATCCAAATGCTGATCACGATTTATCAAATCAGCGTACTGGTTTACAGCTTGATCAATATTGCCCTTAATGATGCTGTCCCAAGCCGCCTGCAATTCTGGAAATTCAGACTCGGTTGAAGCAACCTCTGCTACAACTTCGACGATCAAATAATTATTGAGGTCGGCGATGATATCCGCTGTTAGCCCATCCACCTCTTCAAGCTGCTCGAGGTCCGAATAAGGGCCTGAGGCTGCACGATAGTTGACAATGTTCTGGGCGTGGATGAAGCCAATTCCCGGGATCTTCTCGAGCTGTACAAGCGAAGCGGCATTTAAATCAAGTTTTTCATCCAGGAAGGTTTCTAGTTGGGCTTCTGGTTCAACAACGTCTTCCGCAAGCATATCAGGCGTCCAGTCCGTGGATTGTGGTTCAGCAGCAATCTCTTGATCCCCTGCCAAATCGCTGAGCCACCCAGGGATCTCTTCTGAGGTTTGTTCTTCCTCAACCTCGTCCAGATCAACCTCAGCGGCTGCAGCTAATTCTGCTATGACATCTGGTTCCTCTTCAATCTCCAATGGTTCGATTTCTGGCTCAACATCCGCTATAGTGTGATCTTCTGGTTCTAAAGTCTCTTGGGCAGTCTCCGCTTCGGCGGTGATTTCCGGGATCCATTCAGAAAGTTCTTCGTCGGGTTCTGGCATTTCTGGAGATTCATCCTCTTCGGTTGGTTGATCTTCACCAGTCAAGGCAGCCGTGGCTGCCCCAGCCAATACCGCGGCTGTCAAAGCAGCTTTCTGGTCATCAATTTCGATTTCTTCGAAAGCTTTCAACTCCGAGGCAGACTCTTCTTGAACCCATTCGGGTGGTTTCTCAAGGCGATCTTCAGCAGGTGTGATCAGCTCTTCTTCGGCAGCACCTTGCTTGGCGGCCAGACTTTCCAGCCAGGCCATGGCTGCATCTTCTTCTTCACCGCTTAGAGGGGCATCGGTAAATGTTGGCAGTTCTTCACCCTCTTGGATTTCACCTGCGAGGGAAAGATCTTCTTCGAGTTCCTCATCAAGGTCAGGTACAACCTCTTCAACAGATTCTGAAAGCTCCAAAACTTCTTCTTCAAGGCCTAATACTTCAAATTCCACGGCTTCAATTTCGGTAGTATCGAGTTCCTCTGTTATGGCAACTGGTTGGGTATCGTCATCTTCCAAGACATGGGCAGCGACAGCGCCAGCTGCTACTAGGCCAGGAATGCTGATGCCATCATCTTCTTCTGGGGAAATATCTGGTTCCTCTTCATCTGGCAGGATTTCTTCAGGAAATTCTTCAATCTCAGCCTGGGCCTCAGACTCGAGTTCAGGTATCAACTCCGCAGCTTCGAAGAGCTCTTGAATTTCACCATCAAGACTTTCATCCACTTCAGCTAAACCTTCGACCTCAACCCCAGGAGGAACAATTTCTTCTTGGATCTGCTCAGTTTCAATCTCTTCAGCTAAAGGTTTTATTGCGTCCAAAACCTCCGCTTCTATCTCCTGGGGGAAAGGTTCTTCGAAAGTGGGTGCTTCGGCATCTGCCGGCTCCCCAGGTTCGCGGATAATCTCGCTGATATCTTTTACTTCTGTGAGTTCAGGGACCTCTTCAGGTAATTCTGTCTCCATGGCTGACATTAGCCAGGATGGCACGTCTTCACCCGATAGATCGGTAAAATCTGTGTCGAGTTCGAGCTCCTCCAGACTTTCGATTTCTCCTGCGGCTTCCAAATCAGCCTTGTGTTGTTCTTCCATTTTGCGCAGCCAGACGGGAATTTCAGCTTTGACGATGTCTTGGTATTCATCTGAATCAACAAGCTGCTCGGGCATTTCTTTAGGCGATACTTTTGATAACCAATCTGGAATCGATTCTGGGAATTCACTTTCGATTAATTCTTCGTCTAATTCAGCAGCCGGGATTAATTCAACAGTCACACCAGGTACTTCGGCGTGTGGCTCAACCTGATCGTCCGTTTCAGAATCTTCAATACCTGTATCTATGATGGGTATTGGAGTATGTTCTTCTTCTGCCGGTTGATCATCGAATACTGCGGATGGTTTAATCGGATCTGCGTCAGCGGGTAGACCTTCATC
>DATKXE010000201.1:0-3900 GCA_035529195.1 Anaerolineales bacterium | reverse complement strand
CGTAGCGCAGGCTAATTGCCGCTATGGTCCCGGTTGGGCTTACTTGTACAAATTCGGCTTATATGAAGGCATCTCGGTTGAGATACAAGGCAGAACTGAGCGCGGGGATTGGGTTTTTGTCTTGCCGTTATGGTATGACTCCGGATGCTGGATTAAGGCTGATTTACTTGAAATCACCGGGGACATCTTCAGCGTGGAACCATACTATGGGGACCTGCCGTTTTCAGACATCTATCCACCACCCTGGATCACCGAGGCAACTCGCAATGGCGATGAAGTATTCATCGCCTGGTCAGATGTGCGTATGACTGACGATAAATATCGCGGTTATTTGCTTGAAACTTGGCTTTGCCAGGACGGTGAACTAATCTTTACCCCAGTAAATATTGATGGCCTATGGACAACTTTCAGCGATGAACCAGGATGCAGCCAGCCTTCCTGGGGGCGCATATACAGCGCTGAAAAACATGGCTATTCGAAGTGGCGCATCATCCCCTGGCCAGAGCATCAACCGACTGTGACAGTAATGCCGCAATAAACGCTTATTTGAATGCATTACCCCCACAATTTGGACAAACATTTCCGTACCGTATTGGATTGCCTCCGCGAATAACAGTCCCGCAATTCAGACAGCGATATTTTTTTTGCGACCGGATCATAATAATGATAAGGCTCGCCAAGACGAAGAAAATGGCCAATAACCCGCTCGCAAGAATCAGAGGCAATATAAACGCTGGCGTGGATTCTCCCATGAAATAATATGCAACAAGACCAATTGCGGCAATACCAATGCTGATCAAACCTAATGTTCTCATGGTGTCCTCTGATTTTTGCTTGCTTATGCTATTAGGTTAGCAGAAAATCTCTCCCGGAGAGCATACTTTTTAGAAAGCTGGCGGGATTGAAGGTTTTTTGTAAGTGGTATATCTGGCAAGTATCATGCGCTAACCTTTTCAATCTCAAAGCGGTCGTGTTTGGAATTAGCCTGGGGCAGATATGGCTCATTTATGGAAGCGGACACATGCTCACCTGCAGGCTTAGAAAGCAACTTTCACGGTCTGAATGGCACTCAATTATGAGCTGATGGTTGCGCGCGGATAAAATCGCTGGTATGCTTAACAGGGTATAGAATTGGTCTCAACAGATTATGGGGTTACCCTGCTGTTGGGCTTCCTGAAACTGCAGCGTATTGACCAGATATTATGTATATCGCTATCGAAGGCGTGATTGGTGTTGGAAAGACAACCCTCGCCCGTTTACTTCAACCGGCGTTTAGTGCAGCTCTCCTGCTGGAAGTTTTCGAGGAAAACCCATTCCTGTCAGATTTTTACGCTGATCGGGAGAGATATGCCTTCCAAACCCAGATCTTCTTCCTGTTAAGTCGCTATCACCAACAACGAAAGGCGGTTGGTAATTTGCTGGTTGAGAAACAGAATCTGTTCTCGGACTACACCTTTGAAAAGGATGCTTTATTTGCTCGCATCAATCTAGATGGCGATGAGCTGGAGATGTATTATCGGGTTCACGACGCTTTAGGAGAGAAGATCATCAAGCCCGATTTGATACTATACCTGCGCGCCAGCACTGATACTTTGATGGAGCGCATCGCTTTCCGCGACCGGCCTTATGAGCGCAATATGGAAAGGGATTATATCCACCAGCTGAACTTCACCTACGATGCGTTTTTCAGCGACCAACACCAGGATGCGGTTGTGCTGCCCATTGATACGGATGACCTGGATTATGTACGCAACCCTGAAGCACTGAAATTTGTTGAAAACCGGATTCGACAAGCACTTCGCATGCCACCGTTCCAGCAGGAATTCCCTTTAGAAGTCCAAGGCGATTAATTCAATAAACCCATGCGTATTACACCTTCCTTGCTAAACAAGATCGCCCGCGATACCGTTGAACAGCGCAAACGCCATGATCACAGTTTGCTAGCGGTATATTTGACCGGCTCTTTATTTGCAGGAAACCCTTTATTTGGGGGGACGGCAGACATCGATTTGTTTTTCATCCATAATGAGCGAGTCAGCCCGGAGCGAGAGATACAACGCCTGACAGATGAAGTCCACCTGGATATTACCCATCATGGACGTGATGACTACAACCAGGCGCGCACTTTGCGTTTGCATCCCTGGCTGGGGTACAACATTATCAACTGCACAATTATGTTTGACCCCCAGCACTTCATGAATTTCACGCAGGCCAGCGTGCGTGGGCAGTTCGAGCAACCAGAGTACGTTTTGGGGAGAGTTCAGGGCCAGGCAGAGCTTTCCCGGCAAATCTGGTTGTCACTGCACGACCAGAAGGGCGAGCCGCAGCTCGATCAAGTAATCCAGTACCTGCGCGCGGTGGGTCAGGCGGCTAACGCGGTTGCGTGTCTGAGCGGTCCACCACTAACCGAGCGACGTTTTTTACGCAATTTTCCTGACCGTGCAGCAGTGGTCGGGCGCTCGGGATTGTACGCAGGTCTTCTGGGTCTCTTAGGTGGGATTCAGGCTAATGAGGAATCCCTTGAGGCCTGGATCGAAGCATGGGAAAGGGCTTACTTGGCGATTCCTGCTGAGCAAGCCCCGGCGCATCTGCACCCAGATCGCTTCTCCTACTACCGCAGAGCATTTGCATCCCATATTGGGGGAGATTCACCCCAGGATGTGCTTTGGCCGCTGCTGGTCACCTGGCTTGAAGCTGTCTCGTTGTTGCCCAAGGATGCGCCGCCGGTGGTAGAGTGGCAGGAAGCGTTCAGCGCGCTGGGGTTGTTGGGTCCCGGGTATCGGGAAAGGGTGGCTGCACTGGATGCTTATCTCGATAGTGTTGAGGAGCTGCTGGACGAGTGGGGTCAAAGGCGCGGTATCGAGCGCGAGACGCTGTAGAAAAAGCCAGGCTGCGGATTTGAGGTGAAATTGCTAATTTCTCCCAGGATAGGTGAAGAAAAATTGCGTGTCATTCGCCAGGAGAGAAATTCTACCCATTTGTCCCAAGCGCGGTACAGGTTGTCCTTATTATGGTACAATCAAGCAACACTTACCTCCTTGAGTGTGCAAGTCTGTCGTACATTTCGCGCCCACCAGTTCATTTGCCGGTGGGCGCGAACTTTGTCTTGTAGCTGGTTTATTCAAGTTGGCCTTATTGAGAGAGGCAGCGAATTCAGGAAAAGATAATTATCGCCAATGCGATGAGGTTCTCTGAAGCGAAGGAAGGAGCAGATGTCTTTGAATAAAAAATTTCGTACGCAAGTGATTTCGTCAATCATCGTGCTGATTGTCGGTGGTGTTCTTGCAGCTTTATGGTTGCCTGTCTCTGCGCAGGCTGGACGAGAGGAAACGAGTGCATATGTGCAGTATTTGCCGCTGATCCCGGCAGTGGACTGCATTCCTGGCCCATTAATACAACCCGACGACCTTGAGCGGGATATCGCAGTCGAAGCCAGGATCAACGAAATCCGGGCCGAGTATAGTCTGCCGCGCATAACGAAATCACAAAAGATAACCCAGGCTGCGCTGCGCCACAGCAACGATATGGCCGATAACAATTTCTTTGACCATACGGGTTCAGATGGCTCCAGTGCCGGGCGTCGTTTGGATGAGGCTTGCTACAAATGGCAGGTCTACGGAGAGATAATCGCAGCTGGTTACCGATCTCCCGCGAGCGTGGTCGATGCCTGGATGGGCAGCGATGGACACAGAGGTGTCATCCTGGATACTGAGTTGACCGAATTTGGAGCTGGATACGCTTATAACAGGAAGAGCGAACTCAAACATTATTGGACCGTAGATTTTGGATTGCGAGCATCAGTGAGCACGTCCGGTGCCCGTGAATTCTACACCTGTAAATACCATTTTGCAGTAGACGAAGGCGAGATCTGGCTGAGCCTTCACAGTGTTGAACCGTGCG
>DATKXE010000200.1:0-8712 GCA_035529195.1 Anaerolineales bacterium | reverse complement strand
TGAAAACTGGCAGAATGATTGGGGTCAAAAGGTTTGCGGGTTTTCAAGACGCCGTAGCATAGATGGAGCAACTTACGCATACAGGCCACGATGATGGTCATCTTGCTCATGCCACGGCCTAACATGCGCTGATGCAAGCCAGCAATGATCGGGTTCCAACGATAAGCGCTTAGGGCAGGCATGTAAAAAGCGGTCCGCAACTGAGCATTGCCCCATTTAACAAGATGTGGTCGGCCATGGACGGATGACCCGGACTGACGCTGGCCAGGCGTCAAGCCGGCATAGGCGTCCAGTTGCTTGGCTTGAGAAAAGCGGGAAACATCCTGAACCTCGGCTAGAAAGACGGCGGCGGTTGTGTCGCCAATCCCAGGAATGGAGAGAAGCAACTCCTTATCCTGTTTTAGGTCGGGGTCCTGATCAATATGGTTGACAATGCGTTGCTCTAAGTCAGCAATTTGCTGATTCAAGAACTCAATCTGGGCTTCAATGGCCGTCAGAACTGTTACATTGCCCAAGCCCGATTGCTTGCGGTTGAGAGCACGAGTGCGGTCACTCTTTAGGGCCGAAACATGACGGACCATCTCGCGAAGCTCGCGATAAGCTAGTGACGGGGGTTGCCAGCGTTTAGGCCGCTGCTTGAGGCAATAATCTGCGATGGTCAACGCATCTTGGGGGTCAGTCTTGTTTCGCTGCATGATAGACTGGCTATGCCTTTTGATGAGTTTGGGATTGACGACACTAACCTCGAGCCCCTGCTTGTGTAGGAAGAGGGCCAGTGGTTCCCAATAGCGATTCGTCGCTTCCATACAGGCATGAACTCGTTTCACCTGCTGCTTTTTCAACCACCTACCCAGCCTCTCAAAGCCCTCCAAGTCGTTAATGAAGTGACCGCGATGGGGCTGCTGTCCGCCTAAAAGCGCCACTGCGAATGCCTGTTTGCTTACGTCGATGCCCAGGTAAAATTGCTTCATCTTTGGTACCTGCCTTGTACGTTGCTATCGGCCTGCTACAGCACAACCTTGCTTCATCGAGACTCACTTCTGCTTGCTTGAGAAGGGTCTAAGATATCGTCGGTACTTGGGCAGACCAAGGGAGAGCGGGAGCTATTCTCACGGAGCAGTTCTTCGACTTAAGGTCGTTGAGAGCTTCACCGCTCTCCAAGCGGATAAGACCTTCACCATCAAGGTCTATCACACTTCTATTAACATACAAGGTCGTTGGTTCGAGTCCAATCGCGCCCATTTTTTCCGCTTTTTGGATCACTTCAGCCTCAATGTTAAATGTTCCCGCCAGAGGTGGGAGGTATCAAGGCCCATAAGTCTACAGGGTCCGCATCCGTACGGTTGTTGGTTCAAGTCCAATCGCGTCCATCTTTCCCTCTTTTCCCAGTACATCAGTCTTAACGCAGATATATCCCCCAGATACAGCGAGGCATTAGGTTGTTTTCCAACAGGATTTACATCCGGCGATACGGTGGTCCTAGAAACGGGGGCAGGTCATAAGCACACTTCATGAATCACAAATTGAATACCCTTATTGTTATTACAAAGCGAAGGACAGTAAGAAGTTATTTCTCCGTCTTGTTCATCGATGTCAAACCTTGGGCGATATTCGACGTGTTCCGAACCACCGACCCCTTGATTTTTGCTCAAAACTAACAATGGGGGCAACGAGTCTCGAAGAAATTACCTAGTAAGAATGATAATTTCAATCCCAGAAATCATCAAGCGATGATGGTGTGACCTATATAATATTGCTCAAGCATAACCCGGATAAATGGGTTGGTTGCTTCCCACAACTATCGGATGTCAAATCTATTTTCAGAATCACATATTGACCTTCTGGATAACCTGTTCTAGCGTTTTCCATAGATCCATTTGTCTACCGATTGATTCGGCCTCTGAGTTTTCATCCGGATCTTTATCCATCGCTACAGCGTAGATTGGTTTCCGATAGAGGTCTTTAAACCAGCGTGAGTCACGGATAAACATCTGTTGTTCCAACATGGAGTATATCTCTAACGCAGTTTGTATATCGCCTTCTTGAGATAATAAATAGGCGTATGCTCCCAGAGAAAAATGGGAGAAATAATGGGTTTGGCCTTCATGGTGGTGCCGCAAGGCCTGTCCAATCAATTCCCAGGCTTTTTCCCGGTTGCCTATCTTGAAGGTGGCCATACTCAAACCGGCATATGCCTTACCCTGTCCCCACTTTTCACCAATTTTTATACCGCTAATGCTTTCTTGAAAAATATCCTGGCTTTCAGAGATTTTACCCTGCACTAGCAGCACTTCTCCTAAGCCACATAAACGGAAAGCATACTGGTAGGAAGTGCCATCTTTAATGTGAATCAATGCCTCCCTGAAATGTTCTTCGGCAGCAGGATAATTCCCCAAATGACAAAGCGTTTCCGCGACCTCAGCCAGGTAGATTCCGGTGGTCTGATGATCGCCTCGTTCTTGAGCATAATCGATCTTTTTCTTTCTGACCCCCAGTAGTTCATCATAGCGACCGTTTATGTTTAAAATTGGGTCTACTGCAACGAGTGACATTTCTTTGCTGAGCGGATCCCCCAACCTCTCGAAGATTTCACAGCTTTCCTGCATCAACACGGTCGCTTGAAAGGGCTGGCCAAAGTGGTAGGCCACGACCATGCAATACATATATAACAAATAAGCTGTGTTGAAGAAATCGCCAGATTTTCTTTTGAAGTGAATGGCATCGGATAGGAATTGATAGCTTTTTTCAGAAGTAACTCCCCCTATGTCGAGGGCATGCAGCATCAAATAAGAGAAACTGGAAAAATCCTGTAACTGCCAGTATATCGTAAAAGCACGATCGTAATATTCAATAGCTTTTTCCCGGTTACCAAGGTAATTTTCGATAATTGCTTTCGTCATCAACAACCGCGCCCATAAAGGGGCAAGATCATTTCGTTTTCCATACACCTCGCCCATCATTTTCAGACCGGAGTCAATTGATTCACCCGCCGTCTCATGATCATCCAGGTTCAAACAAAATATACTTTTCCAGGCCAGCAGATTCGCCTGTACTTCTGGACCGCATTCAGTCTCTGCCTCTTCCAGAGCGGCTAAACCAAGCTGGCAGGCTTCCAGCCCTTCTTGATTTCGGAGGGTTCGCAGGTAGAAATAACACAATCCTTCTAGGCCTCTTTGGATCTGCTCAATTTGCTCTTCTTGGGCTACCCAGACCCAGGTTGCCTGGAGATTATCAATTTCCCGTCGCATGACGGGCAGCAGGTCAACCTGTTCAGGACCTTTCAGGCGTTCCCCCCATAGGCTTAAGGCCGCTATGTAATAAGCCGCGTGTCGATCTCTAGTGGCCACATAATTCTCAGGGGATTGACGTAATTTCTCGAGGGCGTACTGGCGCATGAGTCCGTGAAGATAGAATCCACCTGATCCTTTCTTGCGTAAAAAGGATCGGTCCATCAATCTCTTCAGGTCCACCAGGGAAACCCTTGCAACTCTTCCAGCGGATTCGCGGTTGAATCCCCCTTGAAAAACTGACAACCTGGAGATTGCAGATTGGTCATTGCAGTTGAGACGTTTCCAGGAGTAATCCAGGACGGCGCGCATGCTTTGCTGCCGAGTGGGTGTATCCTGCATTTCGGTTTTCAGGAAATCCAGATTGGTGCGAATTTCAGCCAGGATTTCCTTTGGAGAAAGCAGATTCATCCAGGAAGCTGCCATTTCAAGCCCAAGTGGCATGCCCTCTAGCAACTGAACTATGGCCACAATTTCCCGGTAATTTCCTACATCGATCTGAAAATTGTTCAAGGTTTGGCGAGTAACATGAATGAATAACTCGACAGCAGGAAAACCAAGGATTTCATCGAATTTTCCGGGGTCCAATTCAGGGTAGTCCAACCCCTGAATTTCGAATACCCATTCCCCAGAGATCTTGAGTCGCTCTCTGGAAGTTGCCAAGAATTTGAGGTTGGTTGCTTCAGCATGTAGTTGGTGCAATATTGCAGCTTCTGAGATTAATGTTTCAAAGTTGTCAAAAATGATGAGCAGTGTTTTATCGCGTAAGAAAGAGTTTAGTTGGATCCCTGGGGAACCCTTTTGAGGGTGGAAAGAAAGCCCGAGAGTCTCTGCGATCTTGTGAACCAGGGCAGAGATGGATTTCAGCCCTTCTAATGTGACAAAATAGACTCCATCAGGGAAGGTCGCGTTGATCTCTTGGCCGACTTGATTGGCCAGGCGGGTCTTACCGATGCCACCCATGCCTATCAGGGCCAGTAACCAGCAATCCGGATTATGAAGTAACCCGGAAATCTTCCTTATTTCTGTCTCTCGGCCGAAGAAGCGCGTTGTCTGCACCGGCAAGTTGGTTTGGAAGGAAATGCGAACAGGTGAAGAGAGAATTTGTTCCAACCAGGAGTTTTGATCGCCCTCGGTTAACAGGATTTGTGTTTGACCAGTCTCCACCAGTGGGGCAGAAGAGCGCCTCTCTCGAATCTGGTTGTAAAGGTCGGTGGTTTCTATCTCGGGCGCCAGGTCGAGCTCCGTTTTTAAAACGGTCTGGCACACCTCGAACTGGCGCAAGGCAGTATGTATTTGCTCATCTTTGGCAAACAATGTCATCAACTTGCGATGGGCACGCTCATTCAGGTTGTCGATGGCTAACCAACGTTGGGCATATGGAATTGACTCACTGATCCTGCCGTGTTGTTCCAGGACATTTACTAGATCTTGGATGGTATCCTGGAACATTCGCCGGATGAGTTCGGATTGCAAGAACTGCCAGGCATCGAACTGTGGACAGGCACTCAGGCTAAACCCCGACAAGAAATCCCCCCGGTAGAGGCGAATAGCCGCCTCTAATTGGCCGATGCACTGCTCACATAGTTCTGCGATTGGATGATCATGTTCTTTTACCCCCCGAAGTAATGCCTGGAACTGAATAACATCCATCTGGAAATTTGTGGACGAGGGAATGCCGATCCATTCCCGGCTCACTTCCAACCAGCCGTCTCCGAGGACGTTTTTTATCTCCCATAAGGTGCGCCGGAGGTAAGCATAGGCACTGGATTGATCGTATTCCGGCCAGAATAACCCTGAGAGAAATTCTCTGGATTGTGACCGCCCTTCCACCGCTAGATAAACAAGCAAAGCGATGGCTTTTCGGCGTTTGATTTCGACACCCTTGCCATTCAACGATATCTGCGGGGGACCCATCCCAGAGATATATAAGGCATCCATTTCATGATTGTAGCGCAAAGGAAACGCTGGGGGAAACGTTTGGCAAACGGTCGGAAGGTAGACTTGTTGGCAAGAATATAAATTACTATCCCGGAGGTGAAGAATGAAACCAGGATATAGTATGCCCAGAGTGGCTCCCCTTTATGAAGCACCGCCTTATATTTACCAAGGTAACCAGTCTATCAACATCCTGTTCAAAACGACTCCCGAAACTCTCCAAGCATTGGTGCCAGCTCCATTGGTACCCAATCCCGATTCCGTTTTATTCATCTACATCGCCCAGTTCAACGTGGAAACTCCTACACGGTTTAGCTATTTGGAGATGGGGCTTGGCGCGCCAGCCTCGTTCTCAGAAACTGTAGGTCAATATGCTGTTTATCTCTATCTCGACAAAGTGGGTGCGATCGTTCCAGGTCGGGAAATTTATGGATGGCCGAAGAAAGATGCCGAAATCTTTTTTACAGAGCAAAACAATGTCATCTCAGCTCAAGTTGTACGAGATGATGTCGTGTTGGTCGATGCCCGACTGCATCTCCTAGAACGGGTTGATCCGATCCCCCCCCAACCTGTTGCACCCTGGTTCAACCTGAAACTTATTCCCTGCGTGAAGAATAGCGCTCCGCCGGATGTAATGCAATTGACCTCCACGTTGATCGAAAGTGATATGAAGGAGTTGATAACAGGTTCGGCAACACTGAAGCTTGGTTCCTCGGTTTCCGATCCGTTGGGTGACATTCGGATCCTGGAGATATTGGAAGGCAGGTACACGGTAGATGATATCTCCTTGGGTTATGGGGATGTCATCTACGACTATCTCACCGAAAGCGAATAATAATCTATACGATCCGGTAGATTGCTAGTGCGTTTCTCAGGTAGATGCATAGAACTATTGGAGGAATAAACTGTGAAAGAGTTCAATAATAAGATCGCTATTGTCACTGGCGCAGCCAGCGGCATCGGCCGCGCAATCGTTGAACGTTATACACAAGAGGGAATGAAGGTGGTTCTTGCCGATATCGAGGAAAAGGCCTTATCCCAGACCGAGCAAGAACTGAGAGCCACCAGCGCAAATGTATTGTCTGTACGGACGGATGTTTCCAGGGCAGAGGATGTCAATGCTTTGGCAGAGAAGGCACTTAATACCTTCGGGGCAGTGCACTTGTTGTTCAATAATGCCGGGGTAGGTGCTGGTTCGACGGCCTGGGATACATCCAATAATGATTGGACCTGGACCCTGAGCGTCAATCTCTGGGGCGTCATTCACGGCATTCAAGCATTTCTCCCCATCATGCTTGCACAGGAGGAGGAAAGCTATCTTTTCAACACATCTTCGATCGCCGGTTTGCTGCCTTTTCATGCGGTGGCCCCTTATCAAGTTTCCAAACATGCCGTTGTGGCGCTCTCGGAGAAGCTGTATTATGACTTGGGGGAAAACGAAAACAAAATCAAGGTTTCAGTGCTTTGTCCGGGATGGGTGCAAACTCGGATTTTGGATTCGGAAAGGAACCGTCCTCCTGAATATTTTAACACTTCAGATGAGATGAACATCACCCCGGAAATGGAATCCACTATGCAACTATTTCAACAGGCTGTCGAAAACGGGATGCCGCCGGCTGAAGTCGCCGATCAAGTCTTTTAAGCCATTCAGGATCATCGATTCTACATCTTGACGCATCCTGAATTTAAGTCACGTGTGAAAGCACGACTCGAAGCAATCACAACGGGGATAAATCCACCCCCTTTGGCTGAGTTGATGGCACTATCTAACGAGTAAATCAAAAAAGATCAAAGAGAGGAGCAAACCATGAAATCGAACCACAATGAAATCGAGATTCAGTCCAGTCCAGAAAGGGTTTGGGAAGTCCTGACCGATTTTGGCAAATATCCAGAATGGAATCCGCTGCTTTGCCGCGCCGAAGGAAAATTGGCGATCGGTGAAAAAGTCAACTTAACTACCAAATCAGCCTCGAACGATATGAAGCTTCTCTGTACGGTTACAACGGTAGAGCCAAATCGCCAATTCTCCTGGAAGTTTCATGTCATTCTCCCGTTTCTTTTCAGAGCCGAGCATTTTTTCACGATCGAGCCAATCAATGAACACGGGGTTCGATTCATCGACCGGGAGATTTTTAACGGTTTACTGGTCCCTTTACAAGCCAAGAATTTGGAAACGAATGCAAAAGCTGCCATGATCGCGATGGGCGAAGCCCTCAAGAAAAGAGTCGAAAACTGAGAGTCTCACCTAGGATGTACCCAAATGAATCTACCTAAATTGTTGATTAATCAAGGAGCTTGTGTTCAAGTCAACGGCTTGCATACGTATTATGAGACCTATGGCGAGGGGATTCCCGTCATTCTGCTCCATGGTGGACTGGAAACCTGCCATAAGTGGGCTCCAGCGATTCCCTTACTTTCAAAGAACTACAAGGTCTTTACACCAGACACGCGAGGGCATGGGCGGACGGATAACCCTTCAGGGAAGTTCAGTTACGCTTTGATGGCGGAAGATATCGCACTGTTCATCGATTCTTTGGATCTGCAGGATCCAGTGGTAGTCGGATATAACAATGGTGGCCAATCTGCTTTACATATGGCGATGATCTAACCAGGCCTGGTTCGAGGATATATGATTGGCGGAATTTACAATTCCATGACCGCTGAATGGCGTCAAGTGATGCGAAGTCTCCTGGGATGTGAAGGTTCTGGGATTGTGGATTTTGATCGGGTAATTCAGACGAATGCCGATTTCTTTCGATCTCTTGAGGAAAAGCACGATATTTTCTATGAGCCGGACTACTGGAAAAACTTGCTCATCCAGGCATCCCTGGCTTGGTGGGAGCCGCCCGTACACACACAGGCTGACTTTGCGAAAATCACGGATCCCACACTTTTCTGGTGCGGTGACTGGGATGTGTTTTGCCCCCGGAACAATCTCTGGAAAAGTACAGGATGGTGGATAAATCCGAACTGGCTATTATTCCAAATGCAGCTCATCTCACGATAGCGGGGCAGTTTGATATTGCGACGATTATTTTGCTGAACTTCATAAAAGGGGTGATCGTGCTTGATTAGCTGGGAATTTTAGGGATTGAACGCGAACCAAAATTTGCTGGTTTTCATTCAAAAGTGCTGATTTTGATCCCGTAGTATGCAAATATTAGGATCACACAACACCCCACTCGAGAGAATTGCCTATCTCATGCCTCTAACCAACACTTTGATACAATCCTGCTGTATCTTTTTTGGAGTAGGAAATTCTTATGCTTTGGTTCCTCGTCAGACACATCTTCTCGATTCTCTTGTCGCTCATCCGTGTCAGCCGTTTATCCGAAAACGATAAGGATTTGGAAATCATCATTCTCCGACATCAACTCGATGTCATGGTACGCAAACATCATAAGCCCATCAGACCCAATCGTGCTGATAAGGCAACCTTGGCTCTTCTGACAGCCCGACTGAAGAAAAATACAAATCGCACCATTCG
>DATKXE010000199.1:0-2143 GCA_035529195.1 Anaerolineales bacterium | reverse complement strand
GGCGGTAGATCAGAGCTTATCCTACGCGATTGCGATCGACCAGGAGAATTTTCTCAAATTTGCTGACCTGCGCCGGAATGTGGAAGCTGCCTATTGGTACCAGGCAGTTCGCTTGTTAACCGAAGAAGACCATCATGTTCTGCAGCAATTAATCGAGCATGCATGGGAAAAATTACGCGGCACACCGATCCAAATCCCACAACTCGAACATCGCCAATTACATCTATTGATCTACAAACGATTGGATAACCTTTTCGTCTCTGGCATTCTTGAAGCTTATTGGGATGCATACGAAGCGGTAGGTCTCAATCTGTATGCGGGATACGCCTATCTTGATGAAGTATGGAGCTATCACCAGCGGATGGTTGATGCTATCTGCAGCGGCGATCTCGAAGCAGGTCATCAAGCCCTGCTTGAACACACTGATCTGATCCGGCACCGGGTGATTGAAAGTGAAGATGGGAAAATCAAGGTTGCCCAATCATATTAAATAAACGCTTAAAGAGTTTTTGGAAATGAAAGGAGCATCGAATTATATGTCTGCTGTCCAAACGAATGTGACCTTAGATTCGTCAGTTAATTCCTGGGTTATCGTGAATGATTTCTCTATCACCGTTGGTACTTCTAACGGTTCTGGCAGTCAGACATCCAATCTGACTTTGCTGCGCTCCCTTTTCAAAATGGGAATACCAGTCTCAGGAAAAAATCTGTTCCCTTCGAACATCCAAGGTTTGCCAACCTGGTATACGATCCGGGTCAGTAAGGATGGTTACCTCGCTCGTCGGGAGGAACATGAAATCGTCATCGCGATGAATCCCGACTCTTTTATCCAAGATTTAGCAGATGTCGAACCTGGCGGGGTGTTCATGTATGCCGATGACATCAAGTTTCCGGTTACCCGGGATGATATTGTTGCATACCCGCTGCCTGTCACTCAACTGGTAAAAGAATCCGATGCTCCCTCAAATCTGAAAAACTATGTCGCTAATATGGTTTATGTTGGCGTGTTAGCACAGATTTTGGGTATCGATCTGGATAGTATCCAGCAATCATTGGATTTCCATTTCAAAGGAAAGCGTAAACCAATCGAATTAAATTTTAGCGTTGTTCAACTGGCTGCTGCTTGGGCGGCAGAGAATCTTGAGAAACGAGATCCCTATCATGTGGAAGCCATGGACGCGACCCATGATTTTATCATGTCGGATGGAAACACAGCTGCTGCGTTAGGATCCATCTATGGTGGTTTGAATTTTATCGCCTGGTATCCGATCACACCAGCCACCAGTCTGGTCGAAGCATTGGAACAATACCTACCTATGCTGCGTAAAGATCCACAAACTGGGAAGAATACCTATGCAATCGTCCAAGCCGAGGATGAGCTGGCAGCCATCGGAATGGCAGTGGGGGCTGGATGGGCAGGCTTACGAGCCATGACTTCCACATCAGGTCCTGGACTAAGCTTGATGACCGAGTTTGCTGGATTGGCATACTATTCAGAAGTTCCGCTGGTGGTCTGGGATGTCCAGAGGGTGGGGCCCAGCACAGGATTACCAACCCGAACTTCTCAAGGTGATTTAACAATGGTCAATTATCTCGGTCACGGGGATACCCAAAGTGTGATCCTCCTGCCCGGCTCAGTCAATGAGTGTTTCCAATTCGGATGGCAAGCTTTTGACCTGGCAGAACGGCTCCAATGGCCAATATATGTACTCAGTGATTTAGATTTTGGGATGAACCAATGGATGACAGAACCATTTGAGTATCCCGATCGCCCCCTGGATCGAGGTAAAGTCCTTTGGGAAGCAGACCTAGAGGAATTATCAGGAAAATGGGCTCGATATAAAGATGTAGATGGAGACGGTATTCCATATCGCACAATCCCAGGCAACCATTATCCCGCGAGTGCATGGTTTGCTAGGGGAACGGGTCATGATGAGAAGGCTGTTTATACTGAGGATGGGGAAGCATATGAGCGCAACATGGCGCGCTTAAAGAAGAAGTTTGAAACTGCAAAAACTCTGGTGCCAAAACCCATCGTAGATACAATGAAGAATGCAAACATTGGTATCATCGCTTATGGTTCCACTTTGCCTGCAGTCCAGGAAGCTCGCCATTATCTGGCAGAGAAAGGACTGCAGACAGA
>DATKXE010000198.1:0-2309 GCA_035529195.1 Anaerolineales bacterium | reverse complement strand
TCAATTGCGCGGGCAGCTCTTTCAGATCCACAAATATTGATTCTGGATGAAGCCACGTCCAGCGTCGACACCCGCACTGAGCGACTAATTCAGAAGGCGATAGAGAGATTGCTCCAGGGTCGCACCAGCTTTGTTATCGCTCACCGGTTGAGCACAATTCGCAACGCGGATCTGTTGTTGGTGCTGGATGAAGGCCAAATCGTTGAACGGGGTAAACACGATGAACTGCTCGCCCAGAAAGGTTTCTATTACGATCTTTATATGAGTCAGTTTCGCCGGGTCGAAGAGTCTGAAGAACCTGGAACGAATGGGCGAGAGGCTAAAGCCGAGCAAGTCATTCAAAAATAATTGGTCGATATATTTGTTATCAGGGACGGTAGATTGATTACCGTCTCTTTTCTTGTCTATCGACAATATTTGAATTCTCTGGATTTAGGAGTTCAATATTTCGCTATTAGCAAATATCAGTTGTAATTTTACGAATTCCATAATAGAATTAAAAAAACCTGCGAAATTCATACCGGAAGCTATATTGGATCAAATCGATCTCGATATCATTTCCTTCCTTCAATCTGACGGGAGAATCCCTTTCACTGATATTGCGAAAGCATTAAAAGTGTCTGAAGGAACTGTCCGCAACCGGGTTGCTAGGTTAATCGAGGATCGGATCCTTCAGATTGTTGGGATGGTTGATCCATATCGTTTGGGTTTCGATGCGCCAGCTGTGATCAGCGTTTCTGTTCAACCCCCATTGCTTGAAAAAGTGGTCGATACAATTTCAAAATTTCCAGAAGTCAGCTATTTGATCATGGTCTCTGGTGAGTTTGACCTCCTGGTTGAGGTTTTGTGCAAGGACCGGGATCATTTGGCTTCTTTTTTAAATGGGAAAATGCTGCGTGTTCCTGGCGTTACCAATACGCAAACATCGATGATTTTGCGTACTTATAAAATGGCTTATGGCGCATTGCCATTTATAGAAAATTCACTCGAAAATGACTTCCGTTTCAGCAAAGAGGATGGTAAAGTTTGAAAAGACTTACCACCTTTTCATATATTTTTCTCAATAATTATATAGAAATTCAGGAGACAAGAAATGAGAATCACCGTGTTGGGTGGAGCAGGAAAAATGTCATGCATATCTGTCCAAGATCTTGCACAGGATCAAAGGGTAGACGAGGTGGTCATTGCTGATCTGAACCTCGAACAAGCTAAGATTGTAGCCGACTACATCAACAGTCCAAAAATTAAGATCAAACAGGTGGATGTCAACGATCCGGAGGGAATGGTTGAGGTTTTAAAGGGTTCAGATACGTGTTTGAATGGAACTGTATACTACACGAATCTCCCAGTCATGGAAGCCTGTCTGAAGGCGGGTGTTCACTACACCGATATGGGTGGCTTGTTCTTCACCACCCGGAAACAACTTGAATTAAGTGACCGGTTTGCTGAAGCAGGTTTGAGCGCAGTCTTGGGATTGGGCTCGGCACCAGGTGTGCCGAATATTCAAGCGCGCTATGCTGCAGACCGGTTGGATACCGTGGAAAGCATCAAGATTTATGATGGCATAATGCCACCCCTGACAGATGATCCCAATTTTACCTACGCAGTTCCAACAATCGTAGAAGAGTTGATCGTCGAACCCATGATTTTCCGGGATGGTGAATTCGAAGCTGCTGAACCGTTGAGTGAGTTCGAGGATTATTGGTTTACACAACCGATCGGATTGCTTCCCATGCATCTTTCGCTCCATTCAGAAGTTGCAACCCTGCCGGTGTCTTTCAAGGATAAGGGCGTGCAGGAGTGCTTTTTCAAAATCAACTATTGGGGAATGGCAAAAGCGGTTGTCGAGAAGATACGCGTGATGGTAGATTTTGGTTTTGGGAGCACTGAACCTGTCGAGGTAGATGGAAAAAGTGTTATACCTCGCGACTTTTTGGTATCTATGTTAGGTGGCTACGTACCGCCAATTACTGATTTCCTTGCTCCAGCGAAGACGGAGCCACCGAACTGGAGCAAGGAAATAGTGACTGAAGTGCATGGCACCAAGGATGGTCAAGAAATCACTTACCGGATGGGGACATTGACTTGCAAGGGTGCTCTTCCTACCGGTGTTGCTCCAGCCATTGCTGCCGTTTGGATGGCAGAAGGACGCGTAAAACCCGGAGTGTATCCACCAGAACTCGCTTTGGACCCAGTTCCTTTCTTCAAGGAACTGGAAGAGCGGAAAATCTTTACTCAGGTAACGCAAACACATATGCTGTGAAAGGATGCCAGATGCCTCAAACTAAAAGCGCAATCTTAAATTTCAG
>DATKXE010000197.1:0-12975 GCA_035529195.1 Anaerolineales bacterium | reverse complement strand
CAGCAGCATTTTTGCCAGCCTCAAATAGGTAAATTGTGGCCATTCCCGTCTTTTCAGCTAGCTCCAGGTGATTAGCGATCAACCCGCTATTCTCACCTGCCCTTTTGCTGCTGTGTTGAATTAACCACTCCGCCACCAATCCATGGTAGATTTTCCGTAAGCGTTTCAAAACGCTTTCGTAAGTCACCTCTCGTAACATGGCATGTTTGAAAATGTACTCTCCAGCCTCGGCAAAAGCAGACTCTTCCCGGCTGAAGATCAGTTCCCGGGAACGTAGCTCGGAAAGGTTTTCACCCGTGCTGAGTATCTCCATTTGCTTGCCCCCTGGTGCCGATTCAGAATTTATGTATAGCACTGTGTCGTCCCAGAACACCCTTCCCACCACCGATGCTTGCTGCAAGGTAATGCGTTCTCCGCTTGGCAGACCCTCCAAACGTGCCTGCAGGACTCCACTCAAGGTAGGCGGAACCTCGATCTCGGTCAGTCGCTCTTGTTCAACGTGCCACAACTCTTCTCCCGTGACAATGGCACCATCCTCGATCAGCATCTTGAGCAGCTCTTCGATATAAAAGGGATTGCCTTCGGCGCCATTCACCACCAGCTCGCGCAGCGCTCCAGGAACCTGATCGACCTTCTGTAAGATCTCACCAACCAGCTTGTTGCTGTCAGTGTTAGACAAAGGCTCTAATTCCAGACGCCGGTGGGTAGCCAACCCCTCTCCCCAGTCAGGTCTACGATCGAACAATCGGTGCCGTGCCAGGCATACAATCAGCAGGGATTGCCCTGGTATCCTGCGAGTTAACCGGTCGACCATGTCCAGCGAACTTTCATCCGCCCAGTGAATATCCTCCAGGAAAATCACAGTGGGCGCCTGCATATTCATCCCCTGGAAGTACTCCCCCAAGTACGCCAGAGACCGATCGCGCAGCTGTTGCGGATCATCCAAAGTTCCTATCAAGTGTTGGCTGGAGCTGAAATCGAATCCTAAAAGTTGACCAATGATGTGGGCGCGCATCTGCCCCTCGTCTTCTATGCCCAGGACTTCACCAAAACCAGCCTCCACCTTCCTATGCACATCATGTATGCTGTCACTTTCTTGTATCTGGAAGCGGAAAGTAAACAAGTCACGCAATAACGCATAAGGCAGGTGTTGTGCCTCATGCCTACCTCGTCCCTGGTAAATATGCACTTCATCCGAGGATGAATTTAACCAGTATTCAAAGTCAAACATCAAGCGTGATTTACCAATCCCGGCATCGCCAACCACTGTGACGATTTGCGTATGGCATTCTTCAATTGCGTTTCGGTAGGCTTTCTGCAGGAAGAGTAATTCTGACTCCCGGCCCACCATGCGCGTCTCCACTCCCTCTACTCCCCGCGTGCGCGCCCGGAAAGCACGTCGCTTGGCACTCTGTACCAGGTAAACCGGCACCGGCTCATCAAATCCTTTGGCTTGAATTGGTTCTTGCAGCTCAACGTTGAATATCCCGCGAATATGCCTGTAGGTGTTGTGCGAGATGAGTAAACCATCTGGTGGCGCGGCACTTTCAACTCGTTTGGCCAGGATGACCGCACTCCCCATCACCGTATCCTCGGCTTCCGTCATTCCTCCCAGGGCAACCAACCCGGTGTTGATCCCCACCCGCACATGAAAATCAGTGAGCCTCCACTTGGATTGCAACTCGCTGGCAAGTTCTCGGGAAATTTTCAGGATTCCTAAACCAGCCCGGATTGCCATCTCGGGATCATTTTCTTGTGCCACCGGTGTGCCAAACACAGCTTTGAAACCATCGCCAGTATATCGAGTGACATGACCGCCATGTGCCTCAATTGGTGCTGCCAGGCGTAGTATAGCATTGTCCATGATCTCGAGTGTATCTTCAGGATCGAGATGCTGGGTCATCGCAGTTGAACCGACCACATCCATGTAGAGCAGGGTGACCAGCTTGCGCTGGCGGGTTGGAAAAGATGGGGATTCTTCTATCGAGGGATCTACCTGGGACTCAAGTTCAGCCAGCTTTTGGCGGAGTGGTTCCAGGGAAGCATCTACAGCTGCATCGCCCAGTAATGGTCTTTGAGCTTCGATATCTGCAATGGTTTGCTTTAGTTGAATAAATTGATCGTCCAGCTTTTTGGACATCTGCACTCCCTGTGTTTACGCCAAAATCGTCCGGGATAAAGGTTTATGCAGTAAAGTTCTATCCTCCCCCTCGCGATCCTGTGCTATGTGCAACCCATCTCGTTATAAATATTATACAGAGGATCGATCACAAATTCAATCGATCAGCGCTCCGCATATCCGCTGATCAAAAATAATACCCCTGGAACACCTAACCCTACCAGGAATATTAGCACTGCCGGGAAAGATCTCTCGACGGTGATCAAAAACAGGACCAAAAATACTGCCAATGCCGCTACCGAAATCCAACCTCCAAGGCGTTCCCAGCGCCAGGCCAATGCTAATCCCAGCATGGATATGAAGGCAACACTGAGCGCCGCCCAATCTGTCCAGGGCACCGCAACGCCTTCCTCCGCATGGGGAAACAGGATCTCTGCCAGAGCAAATAAGATCGGTCCCAGGCTCCAGATACGTGCCACCCAGCGCGTTGCCCGCACCCAACTTCTTTTTTTATCATCCATCAGTCACACTCCTCACCCCCATTATAGAGAATTCCGGGTCTTAATTCAATACAATATTGCGAATCTCTGCCTTCATAGGTTAAAATCTATGCCAAGTCTATGAAAGTGCACTCGTTGGGATACCGCACAGACCTGATCTTCCCCGCCTTTGATGGGGAGATCATCGATCGCGGGGATTACCTGGTGATCAAAACCCCCTCCAATCCATCTTTCTATTGGGGGAATTTCCTGTTATTCGAAAATCCGCCTCAGGATGAGGACAATTTAAGGTGGCCGGAATTATTTGCCAGGGAAGTCGGCCAACCACCTCATATTTTGCATGAAGCCTACGGTTGGGATACCATACAGAATAAATCGGGGATCATCCAGCCATTTCTGGATCGTGGATACCAGGTAGAACACTCGGTTGTTTTAACAGCCATGCGGGAGGATCTAAAGTTAAAATCCCCACCTGGATTCACTTTTCGCCAGCTGCGTTCAGAGGATGACTGGATGCAGAGTATTGAAAACCAGGTCCTATGTCGTGAGCCCGTGTTTTCAGAAGACGGCTACCGGGTATTCCGGCAGGAGCAGGCAAAACGCTATCGCAAAATGGTTTCAGGTGGCCGGGGCGCCTGGTTTGGAGCCTTCTCTGGTAACCAGTTGGTTGGAGATTTGGGGATATTCTGCTCTGGGGAACTCGGCAGGTACCAATCTGTGGGTACGCACCCGGATTTCCGCCGGAGAGGCATTGCAGGCACCCTGGTACATAAAGCAGCTCTTTACGCGTTTGATCACCACAATATCGAAACCCTGGTTATCGTGGCTGAAGCGGATTCCCCCGCGCAGCGTCTTTATCAATCGATCGGTTATAAATTTGCCGAATACCAGATGGGTATCTGGAAAGCGGATCCAGAAAACGATTAAACGGCTGAAGCGATCTGTGATATTTACGAACAAGAGCAAATATTACACTGTTTAATTAAAGCTCGCAATATCGATTGCATCCACGATCCCAACGATGACCGAGATCACACAGCCATCGGGCTGGTTCAGCGCAGCCCGTGCGCCATTGCCCTCCCGGTTGACCAGCACGGTATCCCCACTGCCTGCCTGGGTGTTATCCAGAGCGACAAAGTCCCCCTCCGCTGGATTGCCTGGAAGCGTCAAAGGCTGCACCACCAGCAAACGGCGGTGCTTATAATCCGGGTGGCTGATGGTCGTCACAATGGTGCCAATTACTTTACCTAGAGTCATAGTTAGATTGCTACTTTCAATTTCACCACGCCCCAATGGGCTAAGTGTACTTGGTGTAGCCCTCCTTGAGGGTGTAATCAAATTCACCATCTGGACGCACGACCAGCTCATCAACAATACCGATCAAGGCCAGGTCGACCGGCACGAATTTATGTTCACGCAGAGATAGGGCAGCTTCTCGTGAACGCACCATCACGCACAGGTCACCGGGTCCTGCCATGACCACATCCACCGCCACCTGCAGAGGGCCGGTTGGCTCCAGGTGCTTATCGAGCGGTTCCACAACCATCAGTTTCATACCCTTCAGGTCGGGATATTTAATGGTGCAGATCGCCGTTCCGCGCACGCGTCCGAATAACATCGCTGACCTTTAATTGGCTCCAACGTTCTGCAGCACACGGCGGATGATGGTTTCCAGCAGTTTGGGATCAACGGAGTCCCCAAGACGGGCTATGACCTCCGCGCGGACCTGCTCATATAATGCATCACCAGAGGAACCTGCCGCTGAGAAGGATTCACTCCCAGGATCTTCAGCGCTGGGAGAGGTCAGCTTGGTGATATAAGGGCGTTCAGGACCAATGGGTCGACTACCCTTCCCGGCTTCAAATTCGATTGCGCTGGGTGAGACCATTTTGGTGATATAGGGACGCTCGGGCGCGCTGGAGGGCTGGTCGACATCATGTACGATTTCTATTCCCAGACGCCTGGCCTTGTCCCGGGCCAGGTCAGTCAGCACGACATCATCATCCTCGACCAGCGAAATGACTCCCCGCTTGGCCAGGTCTTCAATATCCCGTTCTGTATAAAAAGTTTTAGGCATAGATACCTCCTGAGCAGAAGAATCTGATTTAGAACTCGCTCTTTACACCTTCCAGGCGCTCTAAAGCCTGGATCGAGGCATCCCGGGCTGTCAGGGCTTCCGATTCGGTGCCGGAGAGCCACATACGCCCGAAACGGCCAACCGAGCTGACATGGACGATATCAATGCTGGCTTTTTTCTCGGCTTCATTGCAGGCATAATTGATATAGGCGGCCGGGAAGCACTCCACCACCAGCAGTGTTTGTCCGGGTACCAGCATGCTGCCCCGCCGCCAGCGGTTCAGCAGCTGGGCCTGGTAGGGATCGACATTGGTAATCAGCTGCACCGAGGCCACCTGCGGCCGGATGCGATCCTCAATTTTTAATCCGAGGCGCTCAAGCACAATCCTGCCCGACTCGATCACCGCCGCCTGGTTCAAGGAGTGCACCTCGAACATACCGAATTCACGTTCAACGACTTGTGCACCCGGTTTTGCTTCGGTTGCCTTGACCGCAATATCCACTGTGCGGAATACCTCGTTGCCGGGAGCCATCTCGATATAAAGAGAAGCCATCCCTTCAATTGGCAGGTCGCCCTGGGTGATCGTACCCACAAAGGCTGCATATTGAGGCTGCATGCGGTCCAAATAACAATAACAACGCAGTGAGAATTCGCTAGCCATAATCCTCCATCCGGTTAATAATCCTGAGTCTCGACTTGCTCATCATTCATGGCGATACCAATTGGGGTCACGAAGACCGGACGCTCCGGAACGTAGGTTGGTAAACCGGTATACTCTGCGACCACATCTGCCATTCCAGGAAAGGAGCTCGCGCCTCCGACTAAGGTCAGGTTTTTCACATCCACCTGGCTTATACGTATATGCCGGGCAGCGATATCTGCGACCTTTTCCATGACTGGCCGAACGATTGGGAAGAGGCGCGCCTGCTCTGCTGGATTGACTTTCATCTCTTCGGCAGATTCAAACGATATGTCCTGCGCCCCGGCCACAACCAGAGAAAAGTGCGTGCCTCCACTTGCCTCATCAGCAGTGTAGACCACTTTTCCATCTTGCAGGATAGCAATTCCAGTCGTGCCGCCACCCACATCCACGATCGCCCCATCTTTCAGCTTCAACACGGCATTCGCCGCGGAGGGTTCATCGACCATCCTAGTACAGCGCAGACCAGCGGCTTCAACCACATTGGTTGTCGCCCTGACTTCGACCTGGGGTACACCAGGTGGGTAGCCGCTGGCCGCATGGGTTAGCTCCCTGCCCAGCCTGGCCTCCACCCGAGATTTCATCTCGACCAGCAGGTCGATCGCCCCCAGGAAATCGACCACCAAACCATCCCGAACCACCTGGGCAAACTGGTATTCACCAGCCAGCGGTTGATTATCTTCATCAAGCACCACCAAAACCAGGTATGCCGTACCCAGGTCCACACCAATCCGCAGGAGACCGGTGGGACTCTCAGTCAGTGGTGGTGGTTCAGGATCAGGCAGCCAGCGAATAACCTGCTCAGCACGAGCTAAAGTGTCGAAGTAGTCAGATCGGGTATCCACCCTCCCGGCTGCTATTTCTTATCCCCTTCCGTACGTCCGCCGAATCCGCCCTTCGACCTTTGGGGCAGGATCATTTCGACGTTTTCGTGTGGGCGTGGGATCACATGTACTGAAACCAGCTCTCCCACACGCTTGGCAGCAGCTGCACCAGCATCCGTGGCTGCCTTGACGGCGCCAACATCACCGCGCACCATCACGGTCACGTAACCACCACCAACATATTCCGATCCGATCAGCACCACATTGGCTGCTTTAACCATCGCATCTGCAGCTTCAATGGAGCCGATCAAACCACGGGTCTCAACCATTCCTAAGGCGATAAATGCAGGATCTTGAACCATATGACACTCCTCTGAATAGATTTGTTTTTAATTCTCAGGCTTAAAACTTATGCCTGGATAATTTGCTGTACAACTTCTTCCACCACAGCTTCGATCTCACTTAGTGCAGGTCCATAAACTGGACCGGAAGGGGTCGTTCCGGAACGCATGGCCATTTCAGGTGGCCGGGAGGTCTCAAAAGCCATGCGCTTGATGTTAAATAGATGATAAACACCGACATTATCACCGGTGATCGACCCTCCAATACCTCCCGCTCCCAGGGTCAAGGAGGGCATTACATTGGTGGTCAAGCCGATCGAACCCAGCGTACCCATCGTGTTGACGCCAATGCGGAAGACAGGTTTTTCCAGGCCAAACGCCATCAGGACCTTCTCGTCTGTAGCATGGATGATCAGACTGTGCCCGCGACCGCCGAAATTAATCATTTCGATACAGCGTTCACAACCCGCTTCCCAGCCATTGGCTTCATACCAGCCCAGCACGGTCGTCATTTTTTCTCGCGATAAAGGCTCACCGCGACCGACTTCATTTAACTTCGCCACCAGGATGCGTGCCTGTGAAGGCACTTGAATGCCAGCCATGGCAGCCAGGTACTGTGGGGATTTGCCCACACTGGCGACATTGACGCTGCCATCAGGGTGAAAAAGCACCTTGCGTAAAGCCGCAGTTTGTGCTTCGTCGACGAAGTATGCCCCTTCGCTCTCCATCAGCTGTTGTAGGCGCGCGGCGATCGGCCTATCAGCAATCACAGCCTGTTCTGTGGCGCAGATCACCGAATAATCAAAAGCCTTGCTGGCCACGATATACCTGGCGGCTTTTTCAAGATCAGCACTGCGATCGACATAGGCGGGCACATTCCCTGGCCCGACACCATACGCCGGTTTGCCTTGAGAATGAGCGACACGCACCATCTCACTGCCTCCGGTCGCTAATATGACCGCAGTATGCTTGTGAGCCATCATCTCTTGGGTGCCTTTGAAGGAGATTGTGGTCAAACAATTGATCAAGCCAGGAGGAGCACCAGCTCCTTCTGCGGCAGCGATCATCAGCTGGGCTGTCTCCCGGCTGCAGTTAACCGCGCTGGGATGGGGGGCGACCACAATGCCATTGCGAGCCTTGACCGAGATTAATATTTTGTTGATCACTGTGGAGGTTGGGTTGGTGCTGGGTACCAGTGCGCCCACCACCCCCATTGGCCAGGCGATCTCGTAGATTTTGTTTACCTCATCCTTGCGCACGAAACCGACGGTCTTGATATCCTGAATGCGCTTCCAGAGGTGTTGGGAAGCGAATTCATTTTTTAGTTTCTTATGCTCCGGAACCCCGAAACCCGTCTCATCAGCCGCCAGGCGGCCTAACCGCTCAGCACCCAGATACGCGGCCTGCGCCATGGCTGCACAAACCTGGTCTACTTGCTGCTGGGTCGCAGTTCCCCATACTTTTTGAGCCTCATGAGCCCGTTCAACCATCTGGCGGGCTTCTTGTACCGAGAGCAAATCTTTATCCGAGACTGCCATTTAAATTCCCTTGTTTGATATACCGAAGGAAGCTTTTAGCTGTTCCCAGCTGGCTTACTCCTTGCGGTAAACGACTTCTCCCGAAACCTCTAAATGGTCGATCACAGCCATGATCACCGCATCTACAGGGCTGTTCTTGGTGATCGCTGTTTGACGTCCTCCAGAACCATGCGCAGTGAGCACCAGGTCACCCACACCCGCATCCAGTGTATCCACAGCCACGTAAGGTTTTCCATACGGAGTTCCCGTCTCATCCGTCTGGCGCACGATGAGCAGCTTGCAACCGACCAGCTTCTCATCTTTTATCGTGGATATCGTTGTTCCAATCACTTTGGCGATCAGCATGCCTCACTCCACTTAACTCAACAACTTCTGTTCTTGCCAAGACTTCAAAATAATAAATCCTAAGTCATGCGGTAAACGACTTCTCCATCCACCTCTAAATGGTCGATTACAGCCATCACCACCGCATCAACCGGGCACTCTTTTGTCTGGTAGGTCTGCCGTGCGCTGGAGCCATGTCCACTCAAAACCAGGTCGTTTACACCAGCATCCACCAGGTCAACCGCGACATAGGATTTCCCGATCAACTCGCCTGTTTCATCAGTCTCGCGCAGGATCAGCAATTTGCTCCCCTCGATCTTGGGGTCTTTAATTGTAGCGATTGTAGTACCAATTACCCTGGCGATCTTCATTCTTTATCTCACTAATATTTCGCTGCTACAGCCAATGGAGCGCCGGCTGCAGATGTGGTTTGCCTCTCGCCCTTGACGATCTTGACTCCTGCACTGGCACCGATGCGGGTTGCTCCCGCGAAAACCATCTTTTGGACATCTTCAAACGACGAAACACCACCAGATGCTTTTATGCCCATCTCGGGGCCAACAGCATTGCGCATCAAGGCGATATCTTCCGCTGTGGCTCCACCTCCGGAAAATCCGGTTGAAGTCTTCACGTAATCCGCCCCAGCCTCTTTGGACAATAAACTGGCGATCTCTTTTTCTTGATCAGTTAGCAGTGCGGTTTCGATGATCACCTTGACCAAAGCACCTGCCGAGTGTGCCATCCGGACAACCCCGTTGATGTCCTTCGCCACCAGCTCGTAATCTTTGGCCTTCAGTCCACCGATGTTGAGCACCATATCGATCTCGGTCGCGCCATCTCGCAGAGCTGTCTCGGTCTCGAAAACTTTCACCTCAGTCGACGAAGCACCAAGTGGAAAACCGATCACGGTGCATACTTTCACCGGGCTGCCGCGCAGGAGCTGCGCACACATTTTGACATGCGTGGGATTGACACACACCGATGCGAATTCGTATTTACGCGCTTCGAAACACAGCTGTGCTATCTGGTCAGGCGTGGCATCCGGTTTTAACAGGGTGTGATCGATCATCCCGGCCACGCTGGGGTCTTCTGGAATTCCGCCCAACGAGGAAGTAATGCGTGCTGCCCCAGCGTTGACCACGCGTCCCACCCTGTCAAAGCAGGTCATCACGCAAACATCCCCGGTGCACTCTTCCGTGCAGTGGTCGCATTCACCGGAGATACTATTTTGTTCTTGCGTGGCTAGGGCGATCAGAACCTCCCGGGCCACAATCTCTACAATCTTTTCAACTTTCGCTTGGTCAGCTAACATAGAATTAAATTTCACCTATCTTCTTTCAATGTTCATGATCTTCTCTACACGCCGGGCGTGACGCCCACCGCCAAAATTTGTATTCAACCAGGTGAGCACGATCTGGCGAGCAAGGGTGCTGTCGATCATGCCGGCACCCAGGGTGAGCACATTGGCGTTATTATGTTCACGACTGTTCAAAGCGGTGGCATGGTCATAACACATCGCCGCTCGGACACCTGGAACCTTGTTGGCCACCATGCAGCTGCCTATCCCGGCTCCATCAATAATGATGCCTCGCCATGCTTCGCCTTCACTTACTTTTTTTGCCACCGCATAGGCAAAATCCGGGTAATCCACTGATTCATTGCTGTGGGTTCCACAGTCATCCACCTGGTAACCCTGCTTCTGCAGGTATGGTTTCAGATTTTCTTTGAGCGAAAAACCACCGTGATCGGCAGCTATGGCAATTCGCCGGTTCTTATTGGACTGTTCCCCAGCATGAGGCATCGCCTCAGCTCGAGAAGGGGCTGCACTGTTAAGCGCAGGCTTAGCATTATCCATGCTGCTGTCACCCAATGTGCGTTTAACGATCTTCTGCACAATCTCCTGGAGTTGGGATTCAGATAAATCGCTCATCTTTACCACTCTTCAACCCTATTGACCATATTCGAGCATTCTCAACTTGCTACCTTCAACGGCAGCCTGCGAAAGACAAATTCCTCTGGGGTGGCGAACATGCGCAGGCTGGTGTAGAAGCGGAAGTGGTCAGCTCGCAGCTCGGAATCCACATATTCAACTACCTGTCCAGAAGCCATCCGCGTTTCCCGGCGAAAAACGAAGACCACAGCCGGAGGTATAAGACCCAACAGATGGGATACCTCGACGGTTGCCAAACTGGCTTCGATTACCTGCTCACCATGATCGGGTCTCTTATCATAAACCGTTGACAGCGTTTCGTAAAGAGAATTAACAGAAAAATCGTACTCCAAAATCCCTGGACAGAGCTCATGCGGCAAATAAGATCGCTCAATTGCCGTAGGCTCGTCATCCATCAAGCGCACCCGGTTTAAGAACACAACATCCGCACCGAGCTGGATTTGCAGTCTTCTCGATAAAAAAGGATCAGCAGGGATGATTGCGGCTTCTAACACCCGGCTGGAAACAGTTTTCCCGAGAAATTGCATTTCTTGGGAAAACCCGAATAAATATTCTGCTGTCTTATCTAATCGGGTTTCCACCACAAATGTCCCCACGCCAGGTACGGTTCGCAGCACGCCGTCATTGACTAGTTCGCTGATCGCACGGCGGATAGTATTGCGACCCACAGAGTAAATTCGGCACAGCTCACTCTCAGATGGCAATCTCTGATTGGCCTCAAGCTGCCCTGAGTTTACCTGGTCTAAAATCGATCCAACTACGATTTGATAAAGCGGTTTGGCTTTTTCATCACTTGCCATGATCGCTCCCGTGCTCACATGTCCTCGATCGTGCCTACCTGTACCAACATATACCAACAGGATCTATCCCCATTATA
This sequence comes from Anaerolineales bacterium, assembly GCA_035529195.1. Classification (GTDB taxonomy): domain Bacteria; phylum Chloroflexota; class Anaerolineae; order Anaerolineales; family UBA4823; genus PFL25. The sequence continues at coordinate 1,724 of DATKXE010000197.1, read as the reverse complement.
GCATTTTTTTCGGTTACGTGTCAAGAATTAACAAGAATGTCAGTCTTTTCCGAAGACCAATAAATATTCGCCACCTGGCTATATCCTTATATCCATCAATCGACTGATGTGCCTGCAGAGATTCTGATTTAGACTTATACTGCACTGAGTAGAAATCACGCTTCCATCAATATATTTCAATAAATGGACATCTTCCGAATGAGTAGCAAATCATTGTGCATTCGCTCGAACTCATCATTATCTTGGTTCGTGATTTTGATTTATTCGGTTTGCGAGTATACGTTATGGACATTCAGGTTTGTTCCAAGGAGTGAATCATGAAGAAGCAGCACTTCAGCATAGGTGTAATCAGCCTGCTATTATTCGCCTGCAGCCCCGGGAATATCAGGACTCCTGAACAAACTCCAACGCAAGAATCACCAACTCTGCTGCCAGCCACTTCTTCCCCATCTCCGTCCCCTTCCAATTTTCGGCCGAATGAGCGGACTATACTCACCCATGACCAGCTGCTCAATGACTTTAACCCTGGATCGCCAGTGGATGATGGCGCCTTCGCCATACCGGATAGCGCCCTGCCTGCTGAGCACATTTTTGAAGGTCGCCTTGAATTATTCGGTGAGGATACCCGGGGTGGAATCCAGGTATTGAGAGGTAATCCAGACGTAGATCCTCAGGTACCCCATTTACCAGAATTTAATTTTGAATTCCTACAAAGCGGGGATTATCTCATCCCTGTGCAGCGTGGTTTGATCATCACAGAGCACCCCATCTGGAACTACATCATCGAACCGGGACGGGTTTGGCGAGAAGAGGGAGATGGCAGCTATTCCCGGGTATCCTTCCCCTTTAGCCTGGTTTGGAAAGGTTCCAATGCCATCTTCAACGGTGTGATGACCTTCTTATTTAATGATGACGGCATCTCTAAGGTTTGGTACCAGACCACCCAGGAAACTTCGATCTCATTCAGCCTCGACCTGTGGGGGCAGTTGGATGCTGCTTACCATTCAGAACCTGTAAAGAATTCCGGGCAAATTCATGCCGCGTTTGCAGACGAACTATCCCAGAGATTCCCCACCAAGCCCATCGAGCAGCTGCCTGAAGATTACCCACAGGTGGATGTCACCCAATTCGGTCGCGGCATATCCAAGAAACACCTGACTTACTATGGGTTCGTCTTCAATGGCATCAATTACTTCAGCAGCTGTCCTACCCGCTATGGTGAATACGCCTATTGCGAATATCTGCGTGCGCCCTCGTATTCGACAGCCAAATCAACTTTTCCAAGCTTAACTCTGATGCGCCTGGCGCAAAAGCATGATCCCGGGGTAGCAGACCTGTTGATTAAAGATTTTGTTCCGGAGTACGCAGATAGCCCTGGTGATTGGAGCAGCATTACCTTTGATCACACCCTCGATATGGCAACAGGAAATTTCCGCTCATCCGGCTACATGGAAGATGAAGAGAACTTTGATACCGATCCGTTTTGGATTGAAGAATACTATGCTGAGAGGATAGCAGCTGCCTTTGATTGGCCTCATGGGGTTGAACCAGGATCGCAATGGGTCTACCGCACGTTCGATACCTTTATCGTCACTCGGGCTCTGCATAATTACCTGCAAACCATAGAAGGATCACAAGCGGATATCTTTGATTTCCTTGTCGATGAGGTGTTTATCCCTATCCAGATCGCCCCGGGGGCGCACACCACACTGAGAACCAGGGAC
>DATKXE010000196.1:0-4846 GCA_035529195.1 Anaerolineales bacterium | reverse complement strand
TCCATCTCGGCGGCCGACAGCGATAATGCCAAGGACCCCAATCACCAGGTTGGCGAAACCCATCTCCAGCTGGAAAGGACTCCCTGCAGGCCAGCCAACTGCTTCCGCCACCTGGTTAGAAAGAAATAAATGTCCGAAGAATCCACCGATCCCACTTCCGGCAACACCCAGCGCAAACAGAAAGATCAGGAAGGTTTCCAGATTGCGCTCTCGGGATGCAGCTGAGCGATCGATCAGCAGAACCTCTCCTGCCAGCAGCAGCGGAAGAATGGTGAAAATTATGATGCGAATTGTAAAAATTGTCATTTGACCTGCTCCTGATTAAAATTTTAATTCGAACTTAATCGGTTGGTTTCCTGGACGAGCCCGCTGAAAGGTTTCTACTCAATTTCTAAGTATGGATTCCAGGCAATTTCCCAGAGGAAGCCATCAGGATCTTTGAAATAACCGGAATAACCACCCCAATCTGCTTTCTGAGGTTCCTTTACGATCTGACCGCCAGCGAACGCAGCTTGTCGAATCAGAATATCCACATTTTCACCTGTTTTTACATTGTGGGCCAGGGTAAATCCTTGAAATCCTTCCCCTTCTCCGGACTGGTTGGCATCCGCGGCCAGGGCTTCTCTTGGGTATAAAGCCAACCATGTGCCACTCAGCTCAAAAAAGGCAATCTGCCCTTCATAACCTTTCTGGAGAGGTAGGCCAAGCCCATCTTGATAAAAGTGGACCGAGCGTTCCAAATCTTGCACTCCCAGGGTGATGATACTGATACGAGGTTCCATGATATGTGTCCTGAGTTAAAAATATGTAGTGTGATTTTTACCCGACCTGCGATTTCAAGAAATCCCGGGTTGGGAAGTAATATACCAAGTTTTACCATATTTATTGTATTGTATCGATTCAAATTTACCACACCCAGGTTGGAAGCATATCGAATAGCTTGCGTAGTTAATGAAGAGCCTCCCATTGCTGAGAGGCTCTTTACGATGCAATCTGAGGGCTGGTTCTCAACCCGGGTTCGATGCGGCGGTGATGCGGGGGTCAATGAGGGCATCATGTGCGGGTCGATGTTGCAGCGATGTCTGCATGGATGAAGCTGTGATGTCGGGGTTGGTTCCTCCAAATCCTCAGGAATTGCTTATGGTGAGACTGAAATCTCAGTTGCTTCTGGGACTTCAGGTACTGCGGTCGGTGATAGTACCGCAGCTTCTTCGGCGGTTTCCACAGCGCCTCCGAGAACCCATCTTTCTAAGATATCGATCAGTTCGGGCTTCAGAGCTCGCGTGGGCGGCATCGGACCACCGGCTTCAATCTCTTCGCGGTTGATCATCAAAATATTGTTCGAAGTTAAATCTCCAGGGATCACATTGGGGAAGTGATCACCGGTCTCCATGACCTCCTGGTAGGTGCGCATCAGGTAATTATTATTCTTCTTGCCTGGGCGGTGGCAGGAGATGCAGTAGCGTTTGATAATTGGTTCGATATGCACTTCATAGGAAGGGATTTCGTCTGGACCGAGAGCTGGAATGGCGCCCGCTTGAGCAGCTTCCTGGGGAATCTCAACCCGGTCATCCCAGGTATAGCGCATAAAGGTAACGATGGCATCAATTTCGCCGCGCGATAATTCCCCACCATACCCCAATCCAGCAGGCGGCATACCCAAATCTGGTTGACCATAGTCAATGACAGTGTAGAGGGTCTCATCTGAGCGGGTGTACATTTCGTCCTGGCTGTTGATCGGCTTGACAAAAACGCCTTCTAAGCCTTCCACACCAACTATCTCCCCGCCTTCACCCTCAGCCCCATGGCATTCAACACACTGTATTGAATACAAATCCTGTCCCAGGACAATTTTTTCTGTAATGGTGGTCGCAAGCGCGGTTTCTTCCTGGGGGGGAGTGGTCACCGCAGCAACGATGGTCAATCCAAGGATGCCAATCACCACGACGACCATGGTTACAGTCGCTACCTTCCGTTTCTTCCAGTATCGGAATGGACTGCGATCGTAGAACGGCAGCAGGAACAAGGCCAGCACGGCGATGGTCGGAATAATTACTGTTCCCACCCATTCTATCTTACCTGGGAAATACTTCAACATCTGGAACAGGAATAAGAAATACCATTCCGGTCGGGGGATATAAGAACTATCGCTCGGATCTACTGGTGGTTCAGCTGCCACACCCACAAATATCGCCAATCCAAGCAGCAGCAAAAAGATGCCAAAAGATACCAGCAGATCTTTGTAGATGATATCCGGGTAAAACTTGACCCCTTCCGCTTTTTCCTTCTTATATTCTTCTAGATACTCTTGCTTCTGTTTCTCGTCCAAACGACCGCTCCTGGGATTTATTTTTCATTTTCCTTGGGCATACTGGAGATGCCTAAGCGGATGACCAAGTACATATGAACGCTGATCAACCCAATGATCACAACTGGCAGGAACAAGATGTGAACTGAGAAAAAGCGCGCTAAGGTGACAGCGCTTAAATCAGTTCCACCACGAAGGATCCGCAGGATGAAATCTCCAATCACTGGGACCGTCCCGGCAATTGCCGTTCCCACAGTTGTCGCCCAATAAGCACGCTGGTTCCATGGCAGCAGATATCCTGTAAATCCCATCCCCAGGGTTGCCAGGAGCAAAACGACACCCGTCAACCAGGTGATCTCGCGTGGAAACTTATAGGCACCCATAAAAAATGTTCGCAGCATATGGATAAAGACAAAGATTACCATCAAGGTCGCGCCCCAATGATGGATGCCTCTGATCAGCCACCCGAAACTCACACCAGTCATGATGTATTGGATGCTGTCGTAGGCTTTCTCTGGATCTGGCACATAATATACCGATAAGAAAATTCCTGTAATCCCCTGCACAGCAAACAGGAAAAGACTGGCACTCCCTAGGGTAAACCACCAATTCACTTTGGGAACTTTACGGTCAAATACCAGATTGTAAATTGAAAAAAGGCCTAATCGTTCATCCAGCCAGGTGATTACTTTAGTGGTCATCTTCACAATTCCATGTGTTTAATGGATAGAATCCCTTCCTCCACTTTGGTTTCATAATCATAAAGTGGTTCAGGGGGTGGCCCGGCGACAACCTGACCTTCCTTATTAAAACGGCCATCGTGACATGGACAGAAATAAATATTCGTTTCTTCCGTCCAGGTTACTCGACAGCTCAAATGAGTGCACATATTTGAGTAAACTCTAACTTCAGATTCCCCCTGCCCAGGGCGCCATACATAAGCGCCGTAACTGTTCACGGTTTTCTCCCAACCGTTGATCTTGGTACGGGTATATGAAAATAAGGTCGGGTCATCAATGGGATATGCATCCAGTGGACCGAGAGGGATCCATGCTTCTTCCTCTTGCTTTTTTAAAGCAGGTGATACGAGGTAAGCGATGGCTGGGATACCGATGATCAGTCCCATCACAGTACCAAGACCTACTAGAACGATATTGACAAAATCCCGGCGTTGGACCTCATGTGAATCAGCCATTCAATCTCTCCATCATCCACCGATAATCATCCAGAATAATTTTAGATGAAATTGCCATGAATTATAAGGATATCTGAAACTAATAATCCATGATCATTGTCACTTTTCTGAGGATACACGTGAGTGCAATAATACCATTACTCGAAAATTTGTTTCTTGCCAGAGGTTGAGGAGGTAACAGATGGGACTCAAGCGCCGGGTAGGGTTCTTGGCTGGGCTCAAATACCGCGGTGGTGGCCCGATGTGGGCATGGGTGCTCCATCGGATTACAGGAATCGCCATGGTGCTGTTTGTTGGTACGCATGTCTTTGCCTCTTTCTTCATGCAGCAAACCGGCAGCGATTTCGCCACTAATATCAACATAGTATATGAATCTTGGATTTTCCAGATTGTTGTCGTCTTTATCGTTATTTTTCATGGACTTAACGGGCTGCGCATCGCGATCTTAGATATCTGGCCAAAATACCAGGTGTTCCAACGCGAAGCTTTATGGCTTCAGTGGTTGGTTTTCATCCCCATCTACGGTCTGACGGTATTCATTATTATTCAACTGGCTATCACTGGCAGCTAACAGCCAAAAGGGATCAAGAGATGAGTTCTCGAACTGTACAACCTGGCTTATCATTTGAATATGTGATGTGGATCTTCACCCGCATCTCAGGATTATCATTGATCCTGCTGGCAGCTATCGGAGTGATCAGCGCCTTTGCTTTAGGTGCCAGAACACAGGTTGACTTGCCCACTCTGATCCGCTGGACTTTTTTTCCAAACCCAAATCATGTTATCAACAGCAACATCCCTGACGTGACCCTTGGTTGGGCGAATGCCTTCTGGCAGGTAATCCAGATCCTGATCGTTTTTTTTGGCGTCACGCATGGTTTTAATGGTTTACGGGTGGTGATCGAGGATTACATTGGTCCATCAATTGCCAGACCATTTTTACGCGGCTTCATTTTCCTGCTGTGGTTGTTTTCATTAGTTGTCGCAGTTTATGTGGTTCTCTTCTCTTAGCTCGTGAAAATCTACCTTCACAATTCTTGGTTACAAAAATATAAACAGGAGTGATATTGTCTAAATTTATCTTCTCCAGGCTTGTTGACCATCTCATCTCTTACCAGCGGGATCGAGGGATCATTACATGAACATCCATAAATTCGATGTCATCGTTGTCGGGGCGGGAGGTGCGGGTTTGATGGCCGCCCTTTACGCTTCAAAAGATGCTGATACAGCAGTGATCAGCAAGCTTTACCCAACTCGTTCTCACACCGGAGCGGCCCAAGGAGGGGTTGGTGCTGCACTGGGCAACAGCGAAGAAGACCACCCAGAATGGCATACCTACGATA